>CAXGAP010000011.1:0-30417 GCA_964008075.1 uncultured Flavobacteriaceae bacterium | reverse complement strand
TGTTAATGTTTTTTTCATAAATATTATTCAATTTTAACTAAAATAAATTTAAATTGCTAACAAATTAAAATCATTTTTGTGCGCATTTTTATTTTGTTTTTTCTCTCGTTGAGCGTTGGTTTTGCTCAAAACAATGTTACTGGGTTGGTGGTAAATCAAGATGGTAAGCCCGTTCAAAATGCACTTGTGCAAGCTCCAGAACTCACTTTGCAAACCCAATCCGACGAAAACGGAAGTTTTGTATTGGATATTTCTTCTGCGGCTTTACTCACTGTTTCTGCAGATTCGTATCAAACCTATGTAGCTGAGGTGGCACCTGGAGACATGATCACGATTACTCTACTTTATGAAGCGGTTGATGATCTAGATCAATTTTCTGAATCGATGAGTTTGATTACCCTAAGCGACGACGAGCTGAGTGAAGATGACCAAGCAGCTGACAATATCTCTGGCTTGCTGCAATCTTCTCGCGATGTGTTTTTGCGAACAGCTGCCTATGAATTCAGTTCATCTTTTTTTAGAGTCAGAGGTCTTGACTCCGATTTGGGATCTGTTCGTATGAATGGTGTTCCGATGAATAAGTTTTATAATGGTCGCCCACAATGGAGCAATTGGGGTGGACTCAATGACCTAATGCGTAACCAAGAGTTTAATGCTGGGCTCCAAACATCTGATTATGGATTTGGGGGACTGATTGGTTCAACCAACATTAATACCAAAGCTTCTTCATATCGCAGTGGTGGACGTGTGACCTATTCTTCATCCAACCGATCCTATGCCAATCGTGTTTTGGTAAGCTATGCAAGTGGTCTCAACACCAAAGGATGGGCTTATGCTTTGGCTGTGTCCAATCGCTGGGGAGAGTCGGGCTTTAATGATGGGACTTTCTACGACGCCCAATCCTTTATGTTGTCGGTTGAAAAGGTCCTCGAAAAGCAAAGTTTAAATCTTACGTTGATTGCAACTCCCAATCGCAGAGGAAAGTCGTCACCTAACACCCAAGAAGTATATGACCTGATGGGTACGAAGTACAATGAGTATTGGGGCAATCAAAATGGGGAGCAGCGAAACTCACGAGTCAAAAGACTTGATGAGCCAATCGTAATGCTAAACCATGAAATCCAATTGTCTCCTACATCCACATTACAATCGAGTGTTGCTTACCAATTTGGGGAGTTGGGAAACAGCCGATTTGATTATCCAGGAGGTGCAAATCCAAGCCCAACATATTATCAAAAATTACCGAGTTATTTTCTTGCTGACGCCGATGGACCTGATTATGCTGGTGCCTTCCTTGCACAAGAGCGATTGTTGACTGATGGTCAGATTGATTGGAGTCGTATATACGATGCCAATCTCACTGCAGCCGTTAGTGATTTGCCAGCTGCATATGTATTATATGAAGATCGATCGGATGATACGCAACTCACTCTCAATACTTCTCTCAAATCCTTTTTATCCGATAAAGTGAGTGTTGTTTTTGCCTTGACTCATCAAGATTTGCAATCGGAAAATTTTGCTGAAATTCAAGATATGATGGGAGCCTCTCGCTATCTAAACCGCGATTCTTTTGATGGGTACGCTTACAACTTAGAAGACTCAGACGGCACTGTTGGGGTAGGAGATCGATTTAAGTACAATTATATTTTCGATGTACAGCAGACAGAGGCCTTTTTAAAAACCCAATTTTCGTTAAATCGATTTGACGGATTTGCAGCAGGATCATTTAAAAGCACCTCATACCAACGAGAAGGACTTTATCGCCATGGCGCTTATGCCGACAATTCATTTGGTAAAGGAAAAAAACTCAGCTTTGATGCCTTTAGCGGAAAAGCTGGATTGACATATAAGCTCAGTGGAATTCATTTGTTTGATGTCAATGCAGCATGGATGCAGCGTGCACCACACCTGCGAAACACTTATGCCAACTCTAGAGAAAATCACTATGTCGTAGGTGAATTGGCAGGGCGTGATCTTGCGCTTGAAGAACTCACAGCTTTTGATGTGAGTTATATTTTAAGAGCACCAAAACTGACTGCGCGCCTCACAGCTTATCACACTGCAATTACTAACGCCAGTGAAATCTCATTCTTTTTTGCTGAAGGAATTGGAGGAGACACCTCTTCTTTCGTACAAGAGATTTCACAAAACATCGACAAGGAGTATCAAGGGGTTGAGTTTGGATTTGAAGCCAATGTTCTCCCTGCACTTACGCTCAAAGGAGCTGCTTCGGTTGGGCGTCATCTCTATGCCAATGACCCTAGCGTTTACTTGACTTCCGACGACTTTGGGTATCTAGATTTTGGTACTGCAAAAATGAAAAACTTACGAATTGCCAATGGCCCCCAAGAAGCATATTCGGTTGGATTTGAATACAGAGAGAACTATTGGTGGTTTGGTTTCACAACCAACTTCTTCAATCACACTTATGTCGATGCCAGCCCAATCAATCGTACCCAAAACTTTTTATTGGACAGCGATGGGTTGCCTTTTAATGACTATGACCCAGAGTTGGCAAAAGAACTATTACAGCAAGAGGAGTTTGGCGAATATATGGTTTCCAATATTGTGCTGGGGAAATCCTGGCGGATCAATCGAAACTTTTTGGGCTTTTTCTTGAGCGTCAACAACCTATTTGATGAGGCATTTAAGACTGGTGGATTTGAGCAGTCGAGGAATGCAAATTTCAGAGAACTCCGTCAAGAGTTTTCTTCGCCAAAACGGCAGTTTGGACCTAAGTATTGGTACGGACGTGGAACGAATTATTTTTTGAATGTATATGTACGATTTTAAAGAAAGTATTATGAAGTTTTTTAGCAGATTTACCCATTTGATAATAGCAGCCGCGCTCGTTGTTTCCTGTCAACAGGAAGATATTTTTGACATACCTTATAGTCTTGGAGCAGAGGAAAACCAAATGCTAACCACGCTTTTGTCTGATGTTGAAAGCGGAACAATGTCGATGATTTCGATTACTCAACTGAAAGACCTTCGTGTTTCTGGGGAGGCTGTAGAGATTACGTCCGACTTGGTTATGAAAGGATATGTGACATCTTCCGATTCCACAGGCAATTTTTATAAGGAAATCTACGTGCAAGATGATCCCACATCACCCACAGATGCTATACGTCTGCTGATCAATGTTACAGATTCCTATAATATGTTCAACCTTGGACGCGAAATATATATTAACCTCAAGGGCTTATACATTGGGGAGTATCGTACAGGAGATGGAGTTGTTTCTATTGGCTCGCATGATGTGGGTAATGATCGTTTAACTCAGATATCGGAGGCATTGACAAAAAAGCACGTCCTTCGTTCAAACGACACAGCCGATCTTACACCAGTTATAGTTCAGTTTTCTCAAATCTCCGATCAGCATGTAGGTATGATGGTTGAGATTTCTCAAGTGAATGTTGTTGCTGCTCAGGTAGGACTTCCTTATGTAGATCCGGACGACTCGTTTGATACCCAACGTACATTGGAAGCTTGTGAGGGCTTTGGTAAATCATCCTTTATTTTAGAAACGAGTGCTTATGCAAACTTTAAGCAAAATTTACTACCATCTGGCACAGGTACTGTTCGAGGGATTGTAAGCAAAACCTATGATGGAGACAGCCTTGTTTTGATGTTAAACTCGATAGATGATGTGAATCTAACGGGTGAGGCTTGTTCTCTTTTAAATATTGATGATTTTGAAATAGTACTTGATGAAACATTTGACAATGTAGTTGACAACTCAAATTTTGACTATACAGGTTGGATAAATTATGCCGAAGTTGGTGGAGAATTGTGGACCGAACAATTTTATAGTGGAAATGGATATGTTGAATTTAGTGGATTCAGAACAGGAGATGATGTAAATATTGGATGGCTTGTAACACCTCCCTTTGATTTAAGTGGAGCAACAAATGCATACATTAATTTTAAATTGGCTCAACATCATCTTGATGATGAGGTGAATAACACTCTTGAAGTATTTGTCTCAACTGATTTTGATGGAACCGATGTTTTAGGCGCTAACTGGGATAAAATCAATGTATCCATTCCTGGTGAAGATGTTTCATGGTATGCATTTCAAGATGTTGGATTGGTTGATGTTTCTAGTTACTCTGGGAACTTATATGTTGCTTTTAAGTATGTTGGTTCTGGAAATGATACTTCGCTTGATGGAGGTTATTTTGTAGACGATGTACTCTTTCTAAAACAATAGTTTTTGAGGATTAGTTTTTATACAATTTTAATCGCATTCAGTTTCTATATTTCCCTGCATGCTCAAATTCCTGATGGTTATTATAACTCTGCTGAAAACAAATCCGATCAGTCACTCCAATTGGCTTTGCACAATATTATAGACGATCACACAGATTATCCTTATTCAAGTAATTCCATTGACACTTGGGATATATTAAAAGTTGCAGATGCTGACCCCAACAATGGAAACAATGTTATTTTGATCTATACAAGAGAGTCTGTAAATGGACCCCAAGAATATGATGGTTGGAATCGAGAACATGTTTGGGCAAAGTCAAGAGGGGATTTTGGCACCTCACGTCCGATGGGTACAGACGTTCACAACCTGCGTGCCTGTAACAGCAATGTTAATTCTACACGTTCGAATTATAGTTTTGATGATTGCACAAGTAATAGTTGTGAACAGACCTATGGAAATTCATATAGTAGCTCTGCACTTGTTTTCGAACCCCGTGATGAAGACAAGGGAGATGTTGCGCGTATTATTTTTTATATGGTTGTACGATATGAAGGAGACAGTGGTGAAGAAGATTTAGAAATGACCGAAAGTATTCTTTCTGTCTCAAGTAAATCCCCTCGTCACGGTGTTCGCTCGACACTTTTGGAGTGGCACGAGTTGGACCCAGTTGATGATTTTGAGCGCAACCGAAACGATGTAATCTACAGTTACCAAGACAATCGAAATCCTTTTATTGATCACCCTGAGTTAGTTGATTTTTTGTGGGGAGATCAGCAACAAACGTCTTGGAACAGTTCGCTTTCAAATTCTGCAGAGCGAGTAGATCGAGAATTGTTTGTTCCCAACCCAATCCAAACGAGCTATATCGATATCAATCCAAAACTTAATCCCAACTTTATACAACTTTATGATGTTCAAGGCAAACGAATAAGTCAATCGTATGGTACAGTAAAACGACTCAAAATGCCCACAGTTTCAGGTATTTATTTTCTGCGATTTGTTTTTGATCAAACAGTGGTGAATAAACGAATTGTGGTCAAAGCACTTTAAATACAGGGCTTATAGTTGCTCAAAGTTCCTTTAGTACATGGGTGACAATCCCCCAAATCATAAGCTCGTTTTCTTCTGTGACTTGTATGGGTTTGTAGCGTTTGTTTTCGGCCATCAGCCATATACAGTCCTTTTCGACTTTGAGCCGCTTGACTGTAAAATCACCATCGATTAGGCATACTGCAATTTTCCCATTCTGGGGTTCCAAACTGCGATCAATGACCAGCAAGTCTCCGTCGTCCAGGCCTGCTCCAATCATTGACTGCCCAGCAACGCGTGCGTAAAAAGTAGCAGCTTCGTTTTTGACAGCTACCTTGTCCAAGCTAATACGTGTTTCTTTAAAATCATCGGCTGGTGACGGAAACCCCGCCGATACGCCCTCTCCTGCTAGCCACACCCCTTTTCCCGCAGTATCGGGTGTGAAAAAGTGTAGTCCTCTTTCTTTCTTCAAACCTATTCCTCTTTATGTTCAGCGCACAAGAATCACGTCACGCACATCGGTTGTGTAGCGTGGTGACAAATGTGCTTGCCTCATTTTATAGGTTCTGTTCAAGTCTTGATTTGCAATTTTTATTTTATGTGGGCCAAATCGTTTGTGTAGGTAATCAATGCGTTGCATCAAGGCTTGGTGCTTTGGATTTTCATAAGTAAACAAGGTCATTTGATAGGCATCTTCTGGTACAATACCTGTAACCATTACCCCAGCTTTTTTATATGATATACCAGATTTATAGATCAAATCTAGGCCTTGGAGCGCTGTTTTGCTCAGGGTCAAACTCGAGTTGGTGGCAAAGGGCAAATGAATCATTGTACTGTTGCGATACTGTGGCATGTTGGGCATAAAGGGATTGCTGCGCACAAACACAACCAACGCATGGCACCTGCTATTCTGCTGGCGTATCTTTTCGGCGCATAGACTCGCAAAGGTCGAAACGCGCTCGCGCAGCTCTTGGTAATCATCGATTAGAGACTCAAAACTACGAGTGGTGGCAATGGCCTTTTTGGGAGCTGCAATCATTTCTAGCGGAATTGAAGATTTACCGAGCAAGTCGTCCTTGAGACGAAGTCCCACCACGCTCATTTCTTTTCGCACCCAAGTATCGGAGAGTTGGGTGAAGTCATAAGCAGTATGTACATTGCGCAACACCAATCGTTTATTGTGGCGATGCCCAATGCCCCATACGTCGCCAATGGCAAGCCATTTCAATGCTTTGATGCGCTTTTCTTCAGAATCTATTACATAAACTCCGTTGGTTCGATCTGTAAATTTTTTAGCCACTCGATTTGCGACCTTTGCCAAAGCCTTGCTCGGACCAAGTCCAATACTGACAGGCATCCCCGTCCACTTGCGAACTCGCTTTTGCATTTGTTGTGCGTAGGCTTCTAAATCGTAATGTTCAAACCCTTCAAACTGTAAAAAGGCCTCATCAATACTATACACTTCCACCAGAGGGGTAAACTGTTTGAGCACGTCCATCACACGCCGACTCATATCGCCGTACAATGGATAATTTGACGAAAACACCTTGATGTTGTGCTGGTTGAAAAACGAATGGTAATGATGTGCAGGCGCACCCATGGGCAAGCCCAAGGCCTTGGCTTCATTGCTGCGTGCAATCACACAGCCATCATTGTTGGAGAGGATAGCAATTGGCTTGCCCTCCAACGATGGTTGAAAAATTCGCTCACAAGAAGCGTAAAAGTTGTTACAATCGACAAGTGCAAACACATTCAAAAATACACTTTTTAAACATGATTTCATCTACTTTTTCTTAAGAACTATATGTGCTATCTACTTGAAATAGTGTAGCTTTGTATAACAGACAAACAAACTCTTGCCAAGATGGACAAGTATTCGTTTTTGAATGCTGCGCATACAGCTCATTTTGCAGAAATGTATGACCAGTATTTGATTAACCCAGATAGGGTAGAACCCAGCTGGAGAGCCTTTTTTCAAGGATTTGATTTTGGCATGGAACAACAAGAGGATGTGGAAATCCCTGATGATGTTCTCAAGGAGTTTCGTGTGGTCAAGCTCATCGACGCTTATCGTGGGAGTGGTCACTTATTCACCGAAACAAACCCTGTTCGCAAACGACGCCAGTACAAACCAACGCTTGATATCAAAAACTTTGGACTCGATCAAGACGACTTGACAACTGTCTTTAGCGCAGGAGATATCATCGGAATCGGGGCAGCTACTTTGGCCGATATTATCATTCACCTCAAACGTATTTATTGCGAGTCGATTGGCATGGAGTATATGTATATTCGCCATCCCGAACGCGTCAATTGGATTCAGAAGTGGATTAATAAAAATGGAAATCACCCGAACTTTAACAAAGAACAAAAAACACACATCCTCAAAAAACTAAACGAAGCAGTAACGTTCGAGCAGTTTTTACACACAAAATATGTTGGTCAAAAACGCTTTTCTTTGGAAGGTGGAGAATCACTGATTCCCGCCATAGATGCACTGATCGAAACTGCTGCTTTGGATGGCGTAGAACAATTTGTGTTTGGGATGGCGCATCGTGGTCGACTAAATACCCTGACCAATATTTTTGGAAAATCAGCTGCCGATATTTTTAGTGAGTTTGATGGAAAAGATTATGAAGAAGAGGTCTTTGATGGGGATGTGAAATATCATCTTGGTTGGACTTCCAATCGAATGACAGATTCAGGTCTATGGGTCAATCTCAATATTGCACCAAACCCATCTCACCTAGAGGCAGTTAACGCTGTTGTTGAAGGTATTGCCAGAGCCAAACAAGATCGGACTTATGTCGACCAACCTAAAAAGGTAATGCCCATTCTTATCCATGGTGATGCAGCGATTGCTGCTCAAGGCGTGGTGTATGAAGTTGTGCAAATGGCACAACTTGAAGGCTACAAAACTGGAGGTACAATACATATTGTGGTCAACAACCAAATTGGCTTTACGACCAATTATCTCGACGGGCGATCGAGCACATATTGCACAGATGTTGGCAAAGCAACACTGTCGCCAGTTTTACACGTCAATGCAGATGATGTTGAAGCTGTTGTTCATGCCATTCACTTTGCTGTGGCCTATCGAAATAGATTTAAAAGAGATGTCTTTATCGATTTACTGGGTTATCGAAAGTATGGCCATAACGAAGGTGACGAGCCACGATTTACCCAGCCAAAACTCTACAAGGCCATTGCCAATCACAAAAACCCCAGAGATATTTATGCTGAAAAATTGATTTCGGAACGTGTGATTACTCATCACGAACTCGATCAAATGGAAAAGGAGTACAAGGCCAGAATGGAAGAAAAACTCGAGGTGTCTCGTAAAGAAGAAAACACCATTATCACTCCCTTTATGCAAGATGAGTGGAAGGGATTTCAGCGAGTTAAACTGGATGAAATGCTGGAGCCTGTTGACACATCTTGCGATATAAAAACATTGGAAAAAGTGGGAAGTGCCATCACAAAACTTCCTGAGGATAAATCGTTTATTCGCAAAATTCAACGCTTGACAGGCGAACGACACAAGATGTTTTTTGAAACTAAAATACTGGACTGGGCCATGGGAGAGATGCTCGCTTATGGGTCATTGCTTGCCGAGGGTCATGATGTTCGGGTGTCTGGTCAGGACGTGGAGCGAGGAACTTTTTCTCATCGTCATGCTGTAATCAAAGTAGAGGACTCTGAAGAGGAGTTGATCCTACTCAATTCAATTGTTGAAGACCAAGGTCAGTTTTCGATTTATAACTCACTGTTATCTGAATATGGTGTCATGGGCTTTGATTATGGCTATGCTTTGGCAAGACCCAAGTCATTGACGATTTGGGAGGCTCAGTTTGGGGACTTTAGCAATGGTGCTCAAATCATGATAGACCAATATTTGTCTTCTGCCGAGGACAAATGGAAATTGCAAAATGGCCTGGTGCTTCTACTCCCTCATGGGTATGAAGGACAAGGGGCAGAGCATTCCTCTGCTCGTATGGAGCGCTATCTACAGCTTTGTGCAAAAGACAATATGTATGTTGTTGATGTCACAACACCAGCCAATCTATTTCACGTATTGAGAAGACAAGT
Organism: uncultured Flavobacteriaceae bacterium; assembly: GCA_964008075.1. Taxonomy (GTDB): domain Bacteria; phylum Bacteroidota; class Bacteroidia; order Flavobacteriales; family Flavobacteriaceae; genus UBA724. The sequence continues at coordinate 21,086 of CAXGAP010000011.1, read as the reverse complement.
CAAACCCCATTTTAGAAAGCCATTAGTGGTGTTTACGCCCAAAAGTTTGTTGCGTCACCCAAAAGTGGTTTCCTCGATTGATGAATTTACATCAGGGGCTTTTCAGCCAGTGATTCGAGAGAATATCATCCCAATTAAAAACACAAAAGCGCTGGTGTTTTGTACTGGTAAATTTTATTATGACTTGATCGATGAACGTGAAAAACAAGGTCGTGATGATGTTGCCATCATACGTTTAGAACAATTGTTTCCCTTGCCAAAAAAAGAAATTGACAACATACTAGCAGACTATACCCATGTTTCCGATGTGGTTTGGGCTCAAGAGGAACCTCGAAATATGGGTGCTTGGAGTCATTTGCTATTACACCTACCAGCAGCCCAGCAGTTTCGTGTGGCTTCCAGACGATTCTATGGCACACCAGCCGCGGGAAGTGCGACAAGATTTAAGAGGCGACACCAACAAGTATTAGACTATGTTTTTGATCGTTCTAAAAATAATATACGTTAACTTTACAAAGACAACAATATAAAAATGATTCTTGAAATGAAAGTCCCCTCGCCAGGGGAATCAATCACAGAAGTTGAAATAGCAGATTGGCTCGTGCAAGACGGCGACTATGTCGATAAAGATCAAGCCATTGCGGAGGTAGATTCTGACAAAGCTACTTTAGAGCTACCTGCAGAAGCCAGTGGAACCATTACCCTTCAAGCTGAGGTGGGCGATGCAATAGCTGTTGGAGCAGTGGTTTGTTTGATCGATACTGAAGCAGAAAAACCTTCAGGTACTGCGACCACCCCCAATGTTGAGAAAAAAGAAACCACTACAGCCCCTAAAGAAGACATTGAAAATTATGCTTCTGGAGCGCCTTCGCCAGCTGCGAAAAAGATCCTTGACGAAAAAGGGATCGATACTATTTTAGTACAAGGCACTGGACGCAATGGGAGGATCACCAAAGAAGATGCAATTCAAGCAGTTCCTTCAATGGGAACATCTACAGGAGATCGACCCCTTAAGCGTAAAAAAATGTCTTTGCTTCGGCGTAAGGTTGCAGAGAGATTGGTTGCTGTTAAAAATGAAACAGCAATGCTTACGACCTTTAACGAGGCCGATATGTCAGTTATTTTTGATTTAAGAAAGAATTACAAAAAAAACTTTCAAGACAAACATGGGGTAGGCTTGGGCTTTATGAGCTTTTTCACCAAATCCGTTGTTAGCGCCTTAAAACAATTTCCAGATGTAAATTCTATGATTGATGGGAACGAACAAATTCTCTTTGACTATTGCGACATCAGTGTGGCAGTGTCTGGCCCAAAGGGATTGATGGTACCTGTGGTACGCAACGCTCAAAACATGAGCTTTAGCGAGATTGAAAACGAAATCAAAACATTGGCGATTCGTGCACGCGAAGGAAAGATTACTGTTGATGAAATGACAGGTGGAACTTTCACCATATCAAATGGGGGTGTATTTGGGTCTATGTTATCCACTCCAATCATCAATCCACCACAGTCGGGTATTTTGGGAATGCACAATATCATACAGCGACCTGTTGCTGTTGATGGCAAAGTAGAGATTCGTCCCATGATGTATCTTGCCTTGTCTTATGACCATCGCATTGTTGATGGCAAAGAGTCGGTCGGTTTTTTGGTGGCTGTCAAAGAAGCTCTTGAAGACCCGATCAATCTACTGATGGATGGAAACGCCAAAAAGTCGTTGGGGATTTAGTCTTATTTCAAATACAACCAGTCATTTTTATAATCTATAATCGCATTGACAGATTGTAGGATATCTGCGCCGATAATTCCATCAACTGTTTTGATATCGTGTTTTTGAAGAGCGTGATTCACAGCTTGCATATCAAACAACACAACCGATCTGCGCTTGGAAGACCACGAACCAATCACCAGTTCATTGTGATGCGCCACTTCAGTATCCAACTCATTGGCACTCGCAGTTGAAGCCTTTTCCTTACTTGGCTTAGCGTTGAGATGGAAATTTGTCGCCAGCTCAGTCGACACACAAGTCGTTGAAGCACCAGTGTCAAGAATAAACCTACCTGAAGTACCATTTATTGTTGCGATCACCACATAATGATTGGTTGGGAGGGTCAACAAATGAACTCTGGTATAGCCCTTCGATCGTAAGAATTGATAAAGTGTGTTCATATGTATGATAAATTGCCCCCAAATCTATTACTTTTGCACAGATGTTTATTGACACACATACACATATTTATGCAGATGCTTTTGATGATGATCGTGACGAGGCGATTAGTCGCGCACAGTCGGTAGGGGTTTCAAAACTAATCCTTCCTGCGATTGACTCTAAAACAACTGCCATGATGCATCAAGTAAAACAGGCTTATCCTGAAACCATTCATCTGATGATGGGCCTTCACCCAACTCACGTAGATCTTAATTTTGAAGAGGAGTTAGCGCATGTGAAAAAACAGCTTGACACTCACTCGTTTGTAGCTGTGGGTGAAATTGGGATGGACTTGTATAGGGACAAAACCTATCAAAGTCAGCAGCAAGAGGCCTTAGCTCGTCAAATCGATTGGGCTCTTGATGCAAACTTGCCCATCGTGATTCACTGTCGTGATGCTTTTGCACCAATCTTTGAAGTGCTTGAGGGTGTCAATGACAGTCGTTTGCTAGGCGTATTTCACTGCTTTACAGGGACCAAAAATGATGCGCTACGTGCACTTGAATTAGGATTTTATCTAGGAATTGGGGGCGTTGTGACATTCAAAAATGGAAAAATTGATACGTTTTTGGCTGATTTGCCTTTAGAAAAAATAGTATTGGAGACCGATTCGCCCTTTTTGGCGCCAACACCACATCGTGGCAAACGAAATGAAAGTGCCTATTTGCCAATTATTGCCAACAAAATAGCGGATTTATTCAAAATAACACCTGCCCAAATGGCTAGAATTACATCTAAAAATGCGAAAGAATTATTTGATTTGGCATAAATTTTTATTTTGATAAATAAGTGGCATATTTGGGTTTCAAATAAAAGATTTTAGAGAGGTGGCCGAGTGGTCGAAGGCGCACGCCTGGAAAGTGTGTATACGCCAAAAGCGTATCGAGGGTTCGAATCCCTTCCTCTCTGCTAGTTTGTTTAACATATTTTTATATCTTTAGCGACCAAACCAAAACTATAATACAATTATTTCTATCATGAAACGGTTATCACTTTTATTATTTTTATGCACTGTAATGTCACAATCAATGTTGTGGGCAAGTACAAACATTTCACAAGACCCTAATGAAGAAGTCGCTGTTGAAGAAGCTGATTCTGTAGCTGTTGACTCCTTAGCTGTAGCTGGCGATGTTGCAATGGAATCCATTCCAGAGGCAGAAACGGAAGAAGCTGCACCTGCTGGATTCACACAAGAACTCAAGAAGCGATTCATTGAGGGTGGACCTGGGTTTATGGGTATCGTATTGCTCTGTTTAATCCTTGGACTTGCAATTGCAATTGAGAGAATTATTTTCCTCAATTTATCAACGACCAACACTGCCAAACTCACTGAATCTGTTGAGGATGCACTAAAAAGCGGTGGAGTAGAAGCGGCAAAAGAAGTTTGCCGAAACACTAGTGGTCCTGTTGCATCAATCTTTTATCAAGGTTTAGATCGTTCATCAGAAGGAATTGAAAATGCTGAAAAAGCAGTTGTTGCTTATGGAGGTGTTCAGATGGGACAGCTTGAGAAAAATGTATCTTGGATCTCATTGTTTATTGCCCTAGCGCCCATGCTTGGGTTTATGGGTACTGTAATTGGTATGATTCAAGCATTTGACAAAATTGAAGCTGCTGGCGATATGCAGCCATCACTCGTTGCAGGGGGTATTAAGGTAGCACTTTTGACGACTGTATTTGGATTGATTGTTGCAATTATTTTACAAATTTTCTACAATTATATTGTAGCAAAAATTGATGGCATTGTTAATGACATGGAAGATGCTTCCATTACATTAATGGATATGTTGGTTGCAAATACAAAGTAATATTTCACCAATAAAAGTATCCTTATGAATACGCAAAAGATTTTTAAATATACTGCCCTTGTGCTTGGTATAATAGGTTTAATCCTTCAAATCGTTATACTCAACCAAGGCGATGATACAATTAAACTAAATGCTTTATCGGGTGACTATGGAATTGTTTCTACCATGGTGACTTTGGCACTAATCGTGTTGGCAATAACAGTATCACTCACCCTGATTTTCTCCATCACCAATTTAGCCTCTGATCCTAAAGAGTTCAAAAAAGCATTGCTTTCTATTGGTGCGTTTGGAGTTGTTGTACTTGTTGCATTTTTGTTTTCCTCAGGAACAGAAACACCATTAAAAGATGGTGATATTCTATCTTCAGCTGGTTCTAGGTGGATTGAGACTGGTCTACGTACATTCTATTTCCTAGTATTTATTGCTGTTGGTGCAATGTTGTACACTGGTATTATTCGATTGAAAAAATAAAGTGTCATGGCAAGAAGAAAAGCACCCGAAGTCAATGCAGGATCAATGGCAGATATTGCCTTTTTACTTCTAATTTTCTTTTTGGTAACAACAACCATTGAAACCGATTCTGGTCTGAATAGGAAATTACCTCCCATGGAAGACGTGGTCGATCCACCCATTATAAAGGAGCGTAATATTTTCACTGTAGTTGTCAATAAGTACAACCAATTGCTTGTGGAAGAAAAGCCACTTGAGCTTGTAAATCTAAGAGATGAAGCAGTCAAATTTCTTGATAATGGCGGAGGTAAAGGGGAAGAAGCATGCGAATATTGTTTAGGAGATCGAGAACCAGATTCGTCTGACAACCCTGAAAAAGCAGTGATTTCCCTAAAAAATGACCGTGAAACGGACTATAAGGTTTACATCGCAGTCCAAAACGAATTGGTTGCAGCATATAATGTACTACGTAACAGAGAGTTCAAACGTATAAACCCTAATTTGGGACTTGATTTTGTTCAGGCGAATAAAATCTATAACGATCCAAGAACGAGCATTACTGAAAAAGAACGACTCAAACCCCTGTTGGTCGAAGTAAAGTTGTTGTTTCCACAAAAACTATCAGAAGCTGAACCGAGTAAAACAAACTAGTAATGTCAAAGTTTAAGAGAAAAAAAGGAGGAGACCTTCCAGCGATATCAACCGCTTCGTTGCCAGATATTGTATTTATGTTATTGTTCTTTTTTATGGTAGCAACTGTCATGCGTGACAACACTTTATTGGTGTCAAATACATTACCAACTGCCGATCAGGTGCAAAAACTAGACAAAAAAGACCGAGTGATGTATATCTACGCAGGAAAACCAAGTGAACGTTATCAAGATAAATTCGGTACCCAGGCTCGTATCCAGCTCAATGATAAATTTGCAACAGTTCAAGACGTTGCGGCTTTTGTATTGGCTGAAAAGGCGTCAAAACGACAGGAATTGCAAAACGTGTTGACCACTGCACTCAAAGTTGATGGGGACACCAAAATGGGACTCATTTCTGATATTAAACAAGAACTGCGTAAAGTCAACGCACTAAAAATCAACTACACGACTCGTCTTGGGGATTATTCTCAAAACTTGAACTAGTCGTATAGACATAACAATCATAAAAGCGCCAGCATAATTGGCGCTTTTTTTATTTTTGGGATATGCAAAAACAGTTATTTTTATTTTTTTTTATGACAAGCTTTAGTCTAGCACAATCACAAGCTGGTTCAGCATACAGAGAGGACCAGATATATGCTGCTATTGGCTATCCGTTGCTTATCAATGCACCTGAAGGGATCGCCCAAAATAAACTATCTCACACCTTCTCTCTTGGATATATTCGTGATATGCCAATCAATAATAATCGAAACATAGCCATTGGACTGGGTTTGGGAATCAATTATAATGTGTTGTTTACCAACTTACAATTCAATAATGATATGACCACTAATGTGGTTTCAAGTGATGTAATTAATCAATGGAACTCCAATGAATTAGAAATTCCATTAGAATTTAGGTGGAGAAACTCAACTCCGACCAATTATCGATTTTGGCGTGTGTATGCAGGGTTGGTTGGACATTATGCACTTTCGGCAAAACAATATACAAATTCAGGTTCTTTGAAGTCCTCTGTTCCTCTTAAAACTCGAAACTTCAGATTGGCATTTAAATTAAATGTTGGAAACAACACATGGAATTTGACTTATTCTTATCCAATTGATTCATTATTCAATTTTGGGAAAAGTGCTGAGGATAAAACACTTAACGAAATAAAAACTGCAAAATTGGGCTTGATTTTTTATATTTTTTAGAAAAAATCGATTGAAATTTAATCAAATCCACAATAAAAAAAATTAAATAGTATCTTTACATGATAAAGTTTTATTAAAACCTAATTAAAAAATGAAAAAATTATTAACACTTATAGCCGTGTTTGCATCGTTTGCGATGTGGGCACAAACCCAGGTTTCGGGTACAGTTACTGACGCTGACGGACAACCGCTTCCAGGTGCAAATATTGTATTGGATGGCACCACAGGTGCTGTTTCTGACTTTGACGGTAATTTTTCTCTGTCAACTGATCAACAACCACCATTTACGCTCACCATTTCTAGTGTAGGATTTGAGTCGACTACTGTAGATGTAACATCGGCTAGTGGATCATTAACAATCCAACTTTCTGAAGGGAGCACACAGCTCGATGAGATTGTAGTTTCTGCTTCTCGTTTTGCACAAAGGATATTTGAATCTCCTGTGACTGTTGAGAAGTTTAATGCTCAGCAAATCGCTGCTACTCCTGCTGCAGATTTCTTTAGTGGTTTAGAAGAAATCCGTGGAATTCAAGTCAATCGTGGAGGCTTGGTATTCAATCAAGTAAACACACGTGGATTTGGAACCCTTTATAATGAAGGTTTTGTAACCTTGGTTGACGGCATGGATAACCAGGCACCAATATTTGGTTTTGCAATTGGAAACCTCATTGGTCTAAACGAATTAGATGTAAAGAGTGTTGAAGTACTTCCAGGTGCAGCATCTGCACTGTATGGAGCAGACGCTTACAAAGGGATTATGTTTATGAACAGTAAGTCTGCATTTGAAGACACAGGTGTGAGCGCTTATGTGAAGTCAGGGGTTACCAGCCAAGATGTCTCAGGACAAAACGAATTCACGGATTGGGGGGTGCGTATTGCACATGCTTTTAGCGATAAGTTTGCAATTAAGGCAACCTTCAGTAATATTGAGGGAACAGACTGGGAAGCAGCTGACACCCGTGCGCAAGATGCCAATGGCCGTATCGTCGATGGTGTAAACCCTCTTGACCCAACATACAATGGAGTAAACGTTTATGGTGATGAACTTGGTTTAAGCTTTAATCTTTCAGAAAACTTTAGCGATAATGTTTTGCCAGCTGTTGTTTTACCTTCATCAATTACAGGTGCTGAGGGACTTACACTAGCAGACTTACCTGCGCTAAATCCATCAACTGGTCTACCGTTACAAAACTTTTATACTGGCGCTAATTTTGCTAATGCTTTGGATTATTATCAATTTGTATTTGGAACTCTCGCTCCAGGATTTTGGGGTACTGACCCGCAACAAATTAATTTTACTGGGTATGACGAACGTGCATTGACAGACGGAACAACGTCTAACTATAAGTATAACGTTGAAGCAAGTTACCGTCCATCTGATAATCTTGAAATAATTTTAGGTTCACGTCAAGGTGGTGGAAAAATTATATTGCAAGGACTGAGTCGTTATACTATTGATGATTTTAAGATGACACAAAACAAAGTTGAAGTCAATTGGGGAAAACTCAATGTTAAAGCATACACAACTGAAGAAGATGCTGGAAGTAGTTATGATACAAATGCTTCTGGATTATTAATGTTTGCTGCTCAAAACGGAGGAGTAGCAGGATGGTATGGTAATTATTTTGAAGGTTTTCATATGAGTGCACTTGGGGGTGCTGAAAATCCCGCCTTGGCATTAGGCTTGCTCCAGCAGATTGCTGGTGATGTATATGGAAATACGGCTCTTTTTTTAGGTAGTGGAGGTGCTTTAGGCCAAGATATGTCTGGAACTACTTATGCTAATTATGGAATTACTTCATTAACTCCCTACCACTATGCAGGACGGACTGTTGCCAACGCTAATATGTTGCAACCTGGCACATCCGAATTCAATGCAGCACTTGACCAAATTACTTCAACAACTGCGAAGTTGACAGATAATACTAAAACTCAATCATTTGAGCTTAATTACGATTTAACAGGTGCAGTTGACTTTGCTGACATTTTGATTGGTGGATCTTATCGAAATAGCGATTTAAATACAAAAGGCACTGTTCTAACAGATTATGATGGCCCAATTTCTTATTATCAATATGGCATGTATACGCAAGCCAAGAAAGATTTTGGTAAACTAACTTTAACAGGATCTATTCGTTACGATAAAAGTGAGTTTTTTGATGCTGTATTTACGCCTCGTTTAGGAGCTCTTATCAACATCTCGGACAACCAAAACCTTCGCGTTTCATACCAAACAGGGTTTAGAAATCCAACTAATCAAGATCAGTATATTGGTCTTGTGGGGTCACGTACTGTTCTTATGGGTTCATCACCTGATAGTGTTGATAGATTTAAAGTTCCATTTGACCGCGATAGGAATCCAGCTACTACTGATGATATAGTCGAAGTTACAGGAGATTTTGTATTTAATAACTCCATAAGTCCAGCATTGTTAACTACGGGCCAAGTTACTCCAGTTGAGGTTAAGAATGTGGAGCCTGAATATATTGTATCATATGATGTTGGCTATCGTTTTAATACACCGACTACATCCTTTGATATTGCAGCTTATTTAAGTCAGTATGATAATTTCATTGCGACACAGGATGTTTTGGTACCTCTTCAGTATGGGGGCCAAGACAATAATACAGCAATTTCTAATGGAGACTTATTCCCATTTTCAATTGATGGTAATATTGATGAGGAAGTGAACTCATATGGAGTGAGTGTTGCTGTTAATCAGGTACTAACGCAAAAAATAGGCATGAACATGTCCTATGAATTTAATGAACTGGACTATACGCCAAGTACTGCAACTTCAACATTTGAGCCTTCTTTCAATACGCCGAATCACAGGTTTAAAGTATCTCTTGTTGGACAAAACATCAATAATAACATTGGATTTAATGTTTCATTGCGTTCAAACAGTGAATACGAATATCAAGCGAGCTTCATTGATGAGACAATTGCAGCCAATACCGTTATCGATGCTCAGGTATCCTTTACCCTTGATAAATTAAAATCTGTCTTAAAAATTGGTGGAACAAATATTGGAGGTGATGATTATGTGAGTCTGGTTGGATCAGGAATGATCGGTCAAATGTTTTACACATCACTGACTTTTAATCCATAAATACAATTTAAATATTGTTCAAAAAGGGCGCTTTTTTGCGCCCTTTTTTTGTTTATAAATCAATCAATAAAATCTCAGTTTTTGCATTATCTTTGCAGCCTATAAAACAAGTTATAGGCTAACATATTTTAATATTATATGGCTCAAGTAAAAGGTAAAGTCTCCCAAATAATTGGTCCTGTTGTTGATGTATCATTTGATACCTCAGCAGCTCCACTTCCCAACATCTATGATTCACTCGAAATCAGTAAAGATGATGGTAGTCAGCTAGTGTTGGAAGTTCAGTCGCATATTGGTGAAGACCAAGTACGAACCATTTCCATGGACTCAACTGATGGTTTGCAGCGTGGGGCAGATGTTGTTGCGACAGGAAACCCAATCCAAATGCCAATTGGTGAGTCAGTTAACGGAAGACTCTTCAACGTCATTGGTGATGCGATTGATGGTATTGGAAACCTTCCTAAAACAAAAGAAGATGGGCTCCCGATTCACCGAAATGCACCCGATTTTGATCAATTGTCCACTTCAACAGAAGTTCTTTTTACAGGCATCAAAGTCATTGACTTAATTGAGCCTTATGCTAAAGGAGGAAAAATTGGATTATTTGGTGGTGCAGGAGTTGGAAAAACCGTATTGATCCAAGAACTTATCAACAACATTGCTAAAGGACACGGAGGATTGTCGGTATTTGCTGGTGTTGGCGAACGTACGCGCGAAGGAAATGACCTTCTTCGTGAAATGCTCGAATCTGGTATTATCAAATATGGAGACGAGTTTATGGAATCCATGGAAAAAGGTGGATGGGATCTGAGTAAAATCGATCAAGAGGCACTCAAAGAGTCAAAAGCAACATTTATCTTTGGTCAAATGAATGAACCCCCCGGAGCGCGTGCTCGTGTGGCACTTTCAGGACTTACTGTTGCAGAATATTTCCGTGATGGTGCAGGTGATGGGCAAGGGAAAGACGTTCTTTTCTTCGTGGACAACATCTTCCGATTTACACAAGCTGGTTCTGAAGTGTCTGCACTTCTAGGTCGTATGCCATCTGCAGTAGGATATCAACCAACCCTAGCAACCGAAATGGGTGCGATGCAAGAACGAATTACCTCAACCAAAAAAGGCTCGATCACGTCAGTACAAGCAGTGTATGTACCTGCTGATGACTTGACTGACCCTGCACCAGCAACAACCTTTGCTCACTTGGATGCCACCACTGTATTGTCGCGTAAAATTGCAGAGCTTGGGATTTACCCAGCAGTAGATCCACTCGATTCAACTTCAAGAATCTTAACGCCTGAAATCCTTGGAGATGAGCATTACAATTGTGCACAGAGAGTAAAAGAATTACTTCAGCGATACAAAGAGTTGCAAGACATCATTGCAATTTTAGGGATGGAAGAACTTTCAGAGGAAGACAAACTTGCGGTTGCAAGAGCACGTCGAGTGCAGCGATTCCTCTCACAGCCGTTCCATGTTGCAGAGCAATTTACTGGAATTCCTGGTGTATTGGTCGATATTAAAGACACCATCAAAGGATTTAATATGATTATGGATGGTGAGCTCGATCACCTTCCAGAAGCTGCCTTTAACCTCAAAGGCACCATTGAAGAAGCCATTGAAGCTGGTGAGAAAATGCTCGCCGAAGCCAAAGAATCTTAATCATTATGATTTTAGAAGTTGTTAGTCCTGAGGCTACACTGTTCAGCGGAGAAGTTAATTCTGTTGCTGTTCCTGGTGCAAATGGTGCGTTTCAAGTCCTTGATAATCATGCACCGATTGTTTCAATTCTAAACCCAGGAACTGTAAAAATTGGAGGTAAAATTTCTCTTCCTGAAGAGACAGCCCACCACTTCAAACAACAAGGCGAGGAAACGTTTTTGAAGTTACCAAATGGCGGAACTGTCGAAATGCAACAAAACAAAATTGTGCTATTGGCAGATTAGAGCCTTATCATCACAATCGAAAACCCTATCTTTTAAAGATGAAATTGAATGACATGAAAGAGGCTAACGATCAGTGTATACGACAAAGTCATATTAATATCTTCGTTTATGTCTTTTTCTTTTTTTTGGTATCACAATTCCATCTGACTGCGCAAGAGACAGTTCTTGATGAAGTTATTGTCTCATCACCTCGAATTGAACTCTCATTAAATCAACAACCCCGGTCGGTTGTAATCATCACTTCCGAACAGATCATTGAGAGTGGAGCAACAACCTTGATCGATATATTATACAATGTTCCTGGGATTGAGCTTCGAAGTCGAGGAGCGCAAGATGTGCAATCAGACATCTATATTCGCGGCGGTGGATTTGATCAAGTTCTTCTATTAATTGATGGGATTAAGGTGGGTAACCCACAAACAGGACATCACACACTCAATGCGATTGTCCCAATTGAGATGATCGATCGAATCGAAATCCTAAAAGGAGCAGCAGGTCGTATATATGGGCAAAATGCTTTTTCAGGCGCCATAAATATCGTGACAAAAAAATCGCCAGACGAAGGCCTAAAAGTTATGCTTGGGGGTGGCTCTTTTGACTACCAAAAGGCAGCCGTTTTTGCAACAGACCAACGTGAGTCGTCGAGTCACACACTACTGATCGAATCAACATCTTCTGATGGTTATCGTTACAACACCGATTATAACAATCAAAACTATTTTTGGAAATCGAGCTGGGAGATGAGTCAAGAGCCACTAGACCTTATTGCTAGCTTTAATAATCGACATTTTGGCGCAAACGGGTTTTATGCAAGACCTGAAAATACAGACCAATATGAAGCGACACAAAGCAGCTTGTTGGGGGTTTCAACTTCATTTCAGCCCAATGATAAGTTGAGGGTTCAGCCGAAATTATATTGGAAACGTGGGCAAGACGAATATATATTTATAAGAAATAACCCCAGCATTTACAGAAACTTGCACATCACTAATAAGGTTGGAGGTGAAGTAAACACGACTTGGACGCATAAAGCAGGCATCTCTGGAGTTGGTTTTGAGCTTGCAAGAGTCAGTATACAAAGCAATAACCTAGGTGATCACTTTCGTACTCTTATTCATGGGTATCTAGAACATCGGTTTTTAAAGAATCGTTGGGATGTTACCCCAGGACTTTCTGTAAGCCACTACACAGATCAGGACACATTCTACTACCCCGGAATCGATATTGGCTATCAAATCGCAGATCATGCAAGATTGTATTTCAATTCTGGATACACCTATCGCATTCCAACATACACCGATTTGTATTACAACGACCCTAGCACAGAAGGTAATGAATCATTACTTCCTGAAAAATCACTTTCAACAGAGCTCGGTTATCGTTTGCGAACAAATAATTGGAAATTGTCCTTGTCTCTTTTTCAACGGGATGCGAAGAACTATATTGACTATGTTGTACAGAGTGATGATGAGAAATGGAAAGCAACGAATATCGATGCGATAAAGACAAAAGGTGGGGAGTTTGACTTTATAACAATGATTGGCAGCCACAAGCTGTCATTCGGATATTCCTTTTTGGATGATGATGTGAATGGGGTGAGTGCGATCCTTTCTCGTTACACCATCAATTCAAGAAAACACCATTTTTCTTCTCGTTGGGGTGTGCATTGGAGTAAATCAATCAACACATCTGTTTCCTATCGTTATGCCGAGCAAGATTCAGGTTATAACTATGATATTGTAGATGCTCATATCAGCTATAAAAAGAATCGAATGATGGTTTCTTTACAGGCAAATAACATGTTGAACACTACTTATACAGAGCAAAACAATGTACCCATGCCCAAGGGACACATTTTACTTTCACTACATTATCAGATGTATTAGTTGTAAGTAAGTTTTCTTAAGGTACCAAAAATCAAATCATTTTCCCAACCACGATATTGAAGATATTGAATCCATTTTTTTTTTCTTTTCTCAATTGATTCTTCCTTTTTTTTAAGATCTTCCCATCGTTTTTGGGCGAGCGTATCAAAAGTGGATTGATAGTCCTTTTCAGAAATTTGATTCAGCCCCTTATCAATATTATAAGTTGTAATCTTTCTGAGTTTCAGTTCGTTTACAATTCTTTTTTTCCCCCATTTTTTGATCGAAAATTTACCTTGCACATAAAGCATAGCAAAACGCGTTTCGTTGAGATAGTCGTGTTTAATCAAGTGAGAGATCACAGCATCTGAGGTATCACGATAAGCACCGAGTTGTCGTAACTTATTTTTGACTTCATGATGACATCTTTCTTGGTAAGCGCAGTATCGTTCAAGTCGGGTTTTTAGCTCCTCCATGGAATAGGTCTTTAGCATGGTCTAAAATAAAAAAAGCGACCCAAAACATTGAGTCGCTTTTGTATTAAATATGAATTACTTTACCATTATTATCAAAAAAACGGTAATGTAGATAGGTGTAAGCATCACGTGGAATAACTTTTAACCACTTTTTATGCTTGAGATACCAATGAAAACGAACAGATTTCACTCCTTGCATCAAATAAGCAGCAACAAAAGGATGCACATGCAAGCGTATTTTCTTGCTATTGTGCTTTGGATGATTGACAATTTTCTCCAAGTCTACTTCGATTCGATCGAGCAGAACAATAGGAGCTTCCACTTCACCATCCTTATTAGGGTTGGGTTCCATGGTTTTGATCTCCATTTCTGGTCTCACACGCTGACGAGTCATTTGAATAAGACCAATTTTACTCGGTGGAAGAATTTTGTGTTTAGCTCTGTCTGAGTTCATTTCCTCTCGGAAATGATCAAAGAGTTTTTTCCGATTTTCAGATCGAATCATATCAATAAAATCAATAACAATAATACCACCCATATCACGTAAACGCAATTGACGTGCAATTTCAGTTGCAGCAATAAGGTTCACTTCGAGTGCAGTATCTTCTTGATTTTTAGCCTTGTTTGAGCGATTTCCGCTATTGACATCAATGACGTGGAGAGCTTCGGTATGCTCGATAATCAGATAAGCACCACGACTCATTGAAACTGTGCGACCAAATGAAGATTTGATTTGACGCTCAACTCCAAAACGCTCAAAAATGGGCGTTTCGGATTTGAATAGCTTTACAATCGACTTTTTTTCAGGAGCGATTTGATCAAAATAATCTTTCACTTCCCCAACCATCTTTTTGTCATCGACGTGGATTCCTGTAAAGCTGTCATCAAAAATATCTCGCAATATGCTCGAAGCACGATTGAGTTCACTCAATACTCTTGAAGGGTAGTCGGCTTTTTTTATTGATTTGCAAAGGTCTAACCAACGTTTGTGAAGTTGTTGCATATCTCGATCGAGCTCAGCCACTTTTTTTTCATGAGCGACTGTTCGAACGATTACACCAAACCCCTTAGGTTTGATACTTAGCACCAATTTTTTGAGGCGTGTTTTTTCTTCTCTCGTTGGTATTTTTTGAGAGATAGAAACACGATCTGAAAATGGAATCAACACCAAATATCGACCAGCTAAGGACAACTCAGAACTAATTCTTGGTCCTTTGGTTGAAATCGGTTCTTTGATGATTTGAACCAACACAGATTGGTTAGATTGAACTGCGTCTGCAATTGCCCCGTCTTTGTGAATTTCGGGTTCTAAAGCAAACTTTTTTAGAGAAAAATCTTTCACTTTACCTGTGCTTACACCTTTGATGAATTTAAGAAAACTGCGTACTCTAGGTCCTAGATCATGATAATGCAAAAACGCATCTTTATCATAGCCTACATTGACAAATGCAGCATTCAGTCCAGGAAGTATCTTTTTAATCTTAGCAAGAAAAACATCACCAACGTGAAATTTACTCGTGCCAACTTCCTTTTGATATTCGATCAATTTCCCGTCTTTAAGCAAGGCAAAATCTACAGATGAGGATTTTGAACGAATAATTAGTTCTTTACTCATAATGACGATTTAGTTCCTTCGAATTATAAAATTCGAGGGAGGGATTAAACAAAATTTTGCACAGGATTTTTGTGCGTCGGTGAAATGATTTTTGGCAGTCAAAGGCCGAAAATCATCTCATGTCAAAGATCGTGATGGGCAATGCGGCACTCAAACTTACGCTTTCTTTTTATGTCTGTTTGCGCGACTTCTTTTTTTGCGCTTGTGCGTAGCTACCTTGTGCCTTTTTCTCTTTTTACCACTTGGCATAGTGTGTGTTTAAATATTAATTAGCTATAATACTTTTACCTTTTCCTTAATTCGATCGACAAAAACTTTGGCAGGCTTAAAAGCCGGAATGTTTTGTGCAGGAATCGAAATGGTAACATTTTTTGAAATATTTCTACCTTTTTTTTCAGCTCGTGTCTTTATTATGAAACTCCCAAAACCTCGTAGATATACATTTTCTCCTGTTTCTAGAGAACTTTTAACTTCTTTCATAAATTGCTCTATAACTGCTTGTGTTTCAATTTTTTCAACACCAAGACGATCCGAAATTTTGGTGACAATATCCGCTTTTGTCATACTTGTTGGTTTATTATAAATTTTTGGTGAGCAAATATATAAATTATAATTTAGTAAATCTCTTGCTTATCAGGTTATAAATTAAATATCTTGCGCACAATGTCAGTAAACGTTTTTTTTTCTAGCAAAATACAACAATGGTATTCTGAAAATAAAAGGGATTTGCCTTGGCGTCATGACATTGATCCTTACAGAGTTTGGCTCTCTGAAATTATCCTTCAACAAACTCGTGTTTCATATGGCGAGTCGTATTTTAACTCATTCATTACAACCTTTCCCGACGTTCATCTTTTGGCTGCCGCTAGCGAAGAAAAAGTATTAAAACTCTGGCAAGGATTGGGGTATTACAACAGGGCTCGTAACCTACATAAGACTGCTATTTTGGTTGCCAATAACATGGGTGGAATTTTTCCAACAACCTATAAGGATTTGCTTGCTCTGCCAGGTGTTGGGTCTTATACTGCTGCTGCAATTTCGTCAATTTGTTATCACAAACTACATGCTGTTGTTGATGGCAATGTATATCGTGTGTTGTCTCGTTTTTTTGGAATCAAGACCCCAATTGATCTACATCAATCAAAAAAACAATTTGAAACCCTTGCCAACGATTTGCTCGACACAAATCAACCAGGTAACTACAATCAGGCAATTATGGAATTTGGTGCCTTGCAGTGTACGCCCAAATCCCCAAACTGTGATCTATGCATTTTGAATCAATCTTGTGTTGCAAGACAAACAGACAAGGTGAGTAAATATCCTTACAAGAAAAAAAATAAAACGATTAAAAAACGTTATTTTAATTATATAGTTCCTTTGCTTCCCAACAACAAAACAACACTCATTCAAAGAAAAGAAAAAGATATTTGGCAACATCTTTATGAATTCCCTCTGATACAATCCAAGAGTCTTTTAAGTGCAAAAAAAATGAGTCAAAACCAACAATTCCT
Source organism: uncultured Flavobacteriaceae bacterium (assembly GCA_964008075.1). Lineage (GTDB taxonomy): Bacteria > Bacteroidota > Bacteroidia > Flavobacteriales > Flavobacteriaceae > UBA724. The sequence goes on along the minus strand of CAXGAP010000011.1, from coordinate 4,251 downwards.
AGGCTGGACTTTGTCTGACGAACTCTATCTTTTCAACCCCAAACCATGGGTACATCAATTAACACATCAACATATTTATGCTAGTTTTTGGATTGCACCAACAGTTGCTGTTCCCCATAAAATCATCTCAACAGCAAAGCTTACCGATTATCCAGTGTCGAGACTGATTGAACGATTCTTGCACAAGTTTTTTGATTAGCTTATTTTTGGAAGAAACATTGTTATGAGTGGTACTTTAAATAAGGTTATTTTGATTGGTCATCTTGGTGATGAAGTCAAATTGCGATATTTTGACAATGGGGGGTGTATTGGTCGTTTTCCATTGGCGACAAATGAAAGCTATATAAACAAACAAACTAAAGAGCAAGTGACCAATACCGAGTGGCACAGCATTGTTTTGAGAAATAAAGCAGCTGAAACATGCGAAAAGTACCTCAACAAAGGGGACAAGCTTTTAGTTGAAGGACGAATCAAAACACGCAAGTGGCAAGGAGATGACGGTAACCCACGATACAGTACCGAAATCCATGTGGATGAATTTACGTTTTTAAGCAACCGACCTAAAGACTCAACCCCACAAGAACAAAATTTACCTGTAGATGGTGACGATGATCTCCCATTCTAATTTGCACCTCACTTGTTGACAACACTTGTATTTATTGCTGATGGAATCGACATAGATTTATTGTTTCGATTCACACTTCTTTTCCTTCTTCTGATCAGTTCTGGATTAACGTCGGGATCAGAAGTTGCTTTTTTTGCACTTTCTCCAGCCATACTCAAAGCTGCCACCAATCACACTCAAAGGACAAATAGATTAATGGCTAAACTTCGCCAGAGTCCACAGCGATTGCTGGCAACGATTTTAATTCTCAATAATCTTATTAACATATCTATTGTGATGCTTTTTGCTAGCATGAACCATGCACTATTTTCGGGCATTCCATACCCATGGCTTACATTACTTTTTGAGGTTGGTTTTGTCGCTGCATTTATATTGATTTTTGGTGATATTATACCCAAAGTATATGCCAATCGAAATGCCGAATCCTTTGCGCTATTGATGGCACTTCCTTTATTTGTCATCGATCGCTATTTGTTGTTTTTTCTCGCTGTCCCCCTGAGTAAATTCACATATTTTTTTCAAAAAAGATTACAGAAACGCACCTCAGACTTTTCTGTAGACCAGTTGTCAAAAGCACTTGAAATGACAGAAGATTCTGCCACCTCGAATGAAGAACAAAAACTCTTGGAAGGAATCGTCAACTTTGGAAATTTTGACGTCAAACAAGTCATGAGACCCCGAATTGATGTATTTGCACTCAACCAAAAGGAGTCTTTTAAAGATGTTTTGGCAAAAGTTGTTGAACAAGGGTATTCGAGAGTTCCTGTATACAATGAGCAAATCGATACGATATCTGGTGTATTGTATATCAAAGATTTACTGCCTAATATTCACCTTAAAAATTTTGATTGGGTATCCCTTCTTCGAGAGCCGTATTTTGTTCCTGAAAACAAAAAACTAGATGATTTGCTTGTAGAATTTCAATCAAAACGGATTCATTTGGCGGTGGTTGTTGATGAATATGGCGGAACCTCAGGTGTTGTTTCTCTTGAAGACGTTATTGAAGAAATTGTTGGCGAGATCAGCGATGAGTTTGACGATGGCGACATTATGTTCTCAAAGATAGATGATAATACCTTTGTATTCGAGGGGAAAACCTACCTGAAGGATTTTTACAGAATACTTTCCATAAAGGATTTAAAGCCTTTTGAAGACATGAAAGGTGAGTCTGAAACCTTAGCTGGATTTGTTCTTGAATATCTTGGGTGTTTCCCAAAAGTAAAAACTTATTTTTCTTTTGCCAATTGTACTTTTGTTGTCGAAGCAATTGATCGAAAACGAATCAAACAACTCAAGGTGACAAATCATAATTAAGAACATCTCTGTGAAAAAACTCATTGTTTTATTTTTCATTGTTGGTTGTCATACGCCTATGCCCAAACCAAATGGGATGTTAGCATTGGATTATCCCACACCAAACTACCAAGCAATTGTTTCAGATTGCCCATTTGATTTTGACATCAATTCTCTATCATCAATTGACCTGCAGTCCAATTGTTTTTTTTCCCTGTCCTATCCATCAATGAAGGCAAAAGTATATATGAGTTATTTTGACCTTCATCAGCACAATATTGATGATTTGATTAAGGATTTTAATAATCGTTTAATCGATCATACGAGACAGCAAGCGCGGATTCAAGAAAGTAGCTATGAAAGTATAGAGCAGCAGAAATATGGGCGATTTTTTGAAATCACTGCAAATGCACCATCCAACCTACATTATATGGTTACAGATGAAAAAAATTATTTTATTTCTGGTTTATTGTTTTTTTCTGCAACGCCCAATTATGACTCTTTATACCCTGCAGTACAGTATATCAAAAATGATTTGAGACAATTGACAGAGAGCTTGACTTGGCGCTAGCTTTTCTTTTTTGCGCAAGTTTCTTTTTTGCAGACACTTTTAGCGCAGCAGCCTGATTTTTTATTTGATGCAGATGACATGTTTGACACTGTGTATGCATCGCCAGTATTGATCACTGTCAGAGCCAAGTCGTCGGTTTTCAAAATAGAGGAATTATAGAGTACAGTAGCAATTGAAGTTTCAAAATCCACAGATGCCATTTGTACACCCTCTATCTTGCTCAAATTATTTTCGATTGCTTTGGCACAACCCATTTTACACATCATTCCAGAAATAGAAAATGAGGCCTCAGACAGATTGGCGACAACTACATTCTCTGCAATGTCAGTCATTGCAGCTTCAACTATGATTTCTGGTTTTGGTTGTTGGGTACATCCAATAAGAAAAAGCAAACTAGTTAGTGAAAATAGTAATGATTTCATGCGAATGATTTATTGTGTAAATGTACCAATTAATCTTAAAACATTTCCCACCTTTGTTTAGTATTGCTATGAAGATTCAGTCCCTTAAATGGATATACCTCGCCACACTTTCAGTGGTATGGGGTAGCTCATACATTCTCATCAAATGGGGGTTGGTTGCACTAAGTCCACTTCAGTTGGGTAGCCTTCGCCTTTTGATTACTACAGTTGCTTTGCTTTTGGTTGGTTATTCGTCTTTGCTATCACTATCGAAATATCATTGGAAATGGCTTGCCATTACTGGCTATGTAGGCACTTTTTTCCCAGCCTTTCTATTTGCCTTTGCCCAACAATATATCGATTCTGCCATTGCTGCGATTCTAAATGCCCTAACTCCTTTGCTCACGCTTCTTTTTGGGATGTTTTTTTTTCATGTTAAAATCCAGAGAAATCAATTTTTTGGCGTTGGAATTGGACTCATAGGATCAGTTGGTCTCGTTTGGGGAGGGATTCACACAGCAACAAATATCAATCCGTTGTATACCATTTTGATTTTTGCTGCATCATGCTGTTATGCGATCAATATTCATTTTATCAAGACTCACTTAGCGCAAGTCGGAGTCATGGCAATCACATTGGGAAACTTTGTGTTTATGGCACCTGCAGCATTGGTTGTACTAATACTTTCTGACTTTTTTACTGCACAAACATTTTCGCACCCCGAGGTTTATCCTGCAATTGGCTACATCACAATCCTCGCATTGGCGGGCAGTGCCTTTGCCAAATACCTCTTTAATAAATTTGTAAAAATCACATCAGCAGTGTTTGCCTCTTCAGTTACCTATACCCTGCCTGTTGTTGCTTTATTTTGGGGAGTTTACGATGGTGAGGTAATCACACAATTTCAATTGCTGTCAGCTGCTGTAATTCTTGTAGGGGTTTATTTATCTCACAAAAAAAAAGCGGCCTAAGCCGCTTATCTTTTTTGAAATATAGTTTTATTCAGCATTAACTGTTTCCCCATTGATCTTAACATTTGTAAGAGTGGCATCAACTGCCTGTGGACCTAGAGGCACTGTTGTAGTCGTAGGAATCAGCAAACTTCCAAAGCTTTTATAATTCCCATAGGTTGTATCTTGTGTTTGGGTTTGCCCCATCATTTCAGTAACAGTTGTCTGTTTGAGTTTCAGACCTGATTCTACTGCATAGTAGGTTGTTGTCGCCATGCTTTGTCCTTTCATCTCAAGTGTATATGCATCTTGACCATCAACTTCTTCAGTTCCTGTAATAGTCACATTTTCATTTTCCATCATCTTGAGTTCAGGAACAATTCCAATAACAGCTTGCATATCTGCTGCCAT
>CAXGAP010000010.1:0-37343 GCA_964008075.1 uncultured Flavobacteriaceae bacterium | reverse complement strand
AGTCCGCTTATGTGCAATTGGGGAATAGTTTTGGGAGTTTTGCCACGCGCAAGCATACGGTAATGTTTTCAACTGGACCGATCAGTGATCGATTTGAACTCTCAGGCCGCCTATCCAAAATTGATTCTGACGGCTATATTGACCGTGCCAGCTCTGATTTGAAGTCCTATTTTCTGCAAGGAATTTTTAGAGAAGGAAACACCCAAATAAAAGCATTGGCATTTGGTGGATTTGAACGCACCTACCAATCTTGGTTTGGAATCGATGGGACAACCTTAGCAACCGATCGAACCTATAATCCTGCTGGTGAAAATTACGACAGTGACGGAAATGTTATCGGGTTTTATGAAGATCAAGTAGATAATTATAATCAAGATCATTATCAGTTGCATTGGGAGCAAGGGATCAACGCCTATTGGTCATTAGCCCTTGGTTTGAATTATACCTATGGAAGGGGATACTATCAAGAGCTTAATGACATTTGGTATGATCAAAATACCGGATTTTCTGGGAATACCTCAGCTGACTTTCTTCAATTGCCTAAAGCCGATGCAGTGGATATGGAAAACATCACCCAAAAATGGTTGGACAATGACTTTTATGTGGCCAATTTGATGGCAGCATTTGAAAAGGGCAAGCAGAAGCTCAACTTAGGATTTTCATACAGTAATTATTATGGCGATCACTTTGGCACTTTGATTTGGGCGCAAAACGCTGGTGGGGCACTGCCAAACCATCGGTTTTACGAAAACAAAGGAGAGAAAACGGACACAAATGTATTTGCAAAACTCGCCCATGCAGTTGGTCGTCAATGGACGGTTTATACCGATGTTCAGTACCGTTGGATTGATTACAAAGCCAACGGCATGCAAGCAGGGCAAGTGCCGATTGATGTCAACCGAAATTATGGGTTTTTTAACCCCAAAGCAGGGGTTACCTTTAGCATGAATCCCAATCATCAACTTTATTTTTCTGTTGCACGAGCGCATAAAGAGCCCAACCGAACAGATTTTGAAAATGGAAATCCATTGCCTGAAGAGTTAACCGATTTTGAATTGGGGTGGCGTCATCAAAAATCAAATCTGCAGTTTATTGCCAATGCGTATTTTATGGACTACACCAATCAGCTTGTCCTGACAGGGGCGATCGACGAGGTGGGAGCACCTATACGAACAAATAGCGGGAGCAGTTACCGCTTGGGAGTGGAGTTTGACCTCAGCTGGACAATGTCCGACAAGTGGCAATGGCAATCCAACCTGTCGTTAAGTGAAAATAAAAACCGTGATTTCTTCTTTGAGCGTGACGACAAGTTACAAGCTCTTGGAGACACCAATCTGTCCTTTTCGCCAAGCGTCATAGGCGGGAGCCAGTTGAGCTACAGCCCAACAAAAGACTTGACAGTGAGTCTATTTAGTAAATATGTCGGGGAACAGTATCTTGGCAATATCGACTCTGCTTTATCAAAGCTAGCGGCATATAGCACACAAGACATCAACATCCAGTACACGATAGCACCATCTTGGTGTGAGTCTTTACAGCTGCAGTTGTTGTTGAACAATGTACTGGACGAAAAGTACACATCCAACGGCTATTTTTATACCTACGACGATGATTGGACGAATCCCGGTATGATCACAACAATTGAAGGCGTAGGATATTATCCGCAAGCAGGATTTCATTTTATGGCTGGGATGACAATACGTTTCTAATTGTAGACAAGCACGAGATTCCCAGTACGACGAATACCGTAGTTGACCAAACCGTATTCCACATCCTCGCCTAAGGGTTGACCAGTGACTAGACTGTAGATGGAATCGTCACAATTACAAACGGCTTCAATGCCATTCACAATGGTATTCGAGCAGTCGCTAGGTCTTTGGTTGGGGCAGCTTGCTTCCCATGCCAGGATTAGGGAGCCATCGAGGTTGTACAAATGCACACCCTTCAGCCCCAACTGACTAAGGGTAAGCGTTCCGCCAGCAAAGCGGAGGTTATCATATTGTGGTAAATTGAGATTGAGCTCAAATTCAAAGGGCGGCAAATTATTGAGGTAGGGGTTTTGTTCTACTGGATCCACCTGACATCCCAATACGACACAAACGATAAGAGGTAGTAGTCGCTTCATTTTTCGTTACAAATTACGCTAAAAATTAGTTTTTTGTATATTTGTTATAAATCCCACGTGTTGGGATTTTTTCTTTCTAAAAATCAAAACTATGAGTGCGGTTTCTTACTATACGCCCGAGGGGCTTAAAAAACTTCGTGATGAACTCAACCATTTGAAAGATGTTGAGCGTCCAAAAGCATCACAGGCAATTGCAGAGGCTCGTGACAAGGGTGACTTGAGCGAGAATGCTGAGTATGATGCAGCTAAAGAAGCGCAAGGGCTTCTTGAATTAAAAATTTCAAAGCTAGAAGCAACCCTAGCCAACGCAAGAGTGATTGACGAATCTCAACTCGATGACTCTAAGGTTCATGTACTCTCAAAAGTAAACATCCGAAATATAGCCAACATGATGGAAATGACATATACTTTGGTTGCTGAGAGTGAAGCAGACATCAAGACTGGGAAAATTTCAGTGAGTTCTCCCATAGGCAAGGGTCTTTTGGGAACCAGTGTTGGTGATATTGCTGAAGTCATTGTGCCAAATGGGGTGCTTAAGTTTGAAATTTTATCAATTAACAGATAAAGATGCCTTCTATTTTTACCAAAATTATCAGTGGTGAAATTCCTTCATATAAAATTGATGAGGATGAGCATTGTTATGCCTTTTTGGACATTAACCCCAATGCGGTTGGTCATACATTATGTGTTCCAAAACAAGAAGTGGACAATCTTTTTGACATCGACCAAGAAACCTATATACACCTGATGCAGTTTTCAAAAAGAATTGCATGTGCGCTTGAGCAAGCTGTCCCCTGCAAAAGAGTAGCTATGGCTGTAGTAGGATTGGAAGTACCACATGCTCATGTACATCTTATCCCCATTCATCATATGACCGATATAAGCTTTCAAACCAAAGTAAAGATGCAGGAAGAAGATTTTAAATCTATTGCGAACAAAATCAGATCGAAAATTTAGCTTACCTCTTTAGAGCTATTTCAAAATGTGTCCCCTTATTTTCGGCAGTTGAGCGCACTTGAATACTCCCTTGGTGGTACTCTTCAATAATTCTCCGACATAGCGATAACCCCATTCCCCAGCCTCTCTTTTTTGTTGTAACTCCAGGCTGGAAGATACGATTGACCAACTGCTTTGGAATTCCTTTCCCATTGTCAATTATATTGATTAGTAATTTATCTTTTCTATCGACTATTGAGAGCTCAATGGTTCCTTTTCCCACAACTGCATCAATGGCATTATTGAGGAGGTTTTCAATCACCCAACAATAGAGTTCCTTGTTCACAGTCAAATTGATTTTTGTGGCACTGGCGTTAAATTTAAATTCGATTCCTTGACTGGCTTTTCCAGAAAGATAATCAAACACTTCGCGAGAGCTACTGACAATATCGGTATCTGTTTTGATAGGAAGAGAGCCAATTTTAGAAAATCGATTGGTGATGGTTTCCAAACGCTTTAGGTCAGCCTCCATGGGAGTCGTGATTTTTTCTTCTAATCCCTTAGACTTCAAAATTGAAACCCACCCCATGAGTGATGATAAGGGTGTTCCCAATTGATGGGCAGTTTCCTTGGCCATGCCTGTCCAAAGTTTATTTTGGACAGCAATTTGAGATGTACGCAAATAAAAATACACCAAAGCACCAATGGTCAATAAAAGCAACAACAAAGCACTTGGGTAAAACTTTATTTTTTCGAGCGTAGCCGATTGCCCGTAGTACATGCGTTGATTTACAGCATTTTCAAAAACAATTTCGATGGGGTCGTTTTGTTTTTTTAAATTTTCTAATGAGTTTTTGAGCAACAAAGAGTCGTTGAGAAGCGCACGTTGAGGGTTGATGTTATTGAATGAAATGATATTGTCATTTTCATCAACGACAATCATGGGTATGCTATTTTCACTTGTTAACACTTCAAAAATCAAAGGGTCAACATCATCGTTTAAGTCAATGTTTTTTACAAACTGTTTTTGGGCAAGCGCCCAAACTTCCATTCTTTGACGTTCATCGATTTCGGTTTGTTTGACCAGTCGAAAAAGGCTCCAAAGAATCAATGCAACTGTGGCAGACAATAGGATAAGAATGACTAATCGGGACTGTGATTTCAAATAGAAAGCAGGAGTTTTCATTTGCCAACTAAGATAATTGATTTTAAATAATGTTTTCAAACACAAAATATGTAGTTTTGTTTGTATCGAAATAAATCTTTATGGAAGTTTTAGGACGTATTAAACACATATACGAAACCAAAGAATATGGAAGCAATGGCTTTCGAAAGCGTGAGCTTGTCGTAACCACTGAAGAGCAATATCCACAACACTTATTATTGGAGTTTGTACAAGACAAATGTGATTTGCTCAATTCTTTTTCTGAAAATGATCGTGTGAAGGTTGGCATTAATTTACGTGGGCGAGAATGGCAAAGTCCACAAGGTGAGACAAAGTTTTTCAATTCTATTCAAGGCTGGCGAATCGAATCCTTAGAGCAGTCGGGAACACCAGAACCCCCACCACCGCCATTCGACCCTGCTGAAAACACCAATACAGAGGCACCAGACGACTTGCCTTTTTAAATAGGCTTAATTATGTATCGCTTGACCGATGCTTTATTGTTTCCTTCGCCAGAACAAGCCTCTGATGAAGGGATTGTTGCTGTTGGGGGAGATTTGAAACCCGAGCGAGTCATGCTTGCCTATCGCAAAGGTATTTTTCCCTGGTTTGAATCTGATGACTTTCTACTCTGGTGGAGCCCAGACCCTCGGATGGTCCTGTTTCCAGATCAAGTCAAAATTTCGAAAAGCATGCGCATAGTCTTGCGAAAAAAACAGTTTGAAGTGACTTTCAATAAGGCTTTCGACGATGTTGTAGAAGCCTGTGCAAAAGTCAAACGATTTGGACAAAATGGCACTTGGATCACCCCTGGACTTATGGAAGTATACTCAACTCTTCACACCCAAGGGCATGCCCACTCTGTTGAAGTATGGGAGGAAGGCGTTCTTGTGGGGGGCCTGTATGGCATTGACTTAGGAACTGTGTTCTGTGGGGAGAGTATGTTTTCAAAGGCCAATAATGCCAGTAAGGTTGCCCTGATCTCACTTGCCAAAGAGCTCAAAAAAAACAATTATAAATTAATCGATTGTCAAGTGCCTACACAACATCTTGCCAGCATGGGTGCAGAATCAATTCCCAGATCGGAATTCTTGACTTATTTGTCCTAATTCCTTTACCTCTTCATACCTAAAACAGCTGACCAAGTGGTCGTTTACCATCCCTGTTGCCTGCATATGTGCATAGACAATCGTGCTTCCAACAAACTTAAATCCATGTCTTTTGAGAGATAAACTCATCTGATCCGAAAATGCTGTTGTTGTGGGTATCTGATCGATTGACTGGTATGTGTTTTGAATGGGTTGATGATCGACAAACGACCATAAAAACTCACCAAAAGAAAGCTTTGATTGCTGTATGTTTATAAACATTTGTGCGTTATTTATTGCAGCTTTGATTTTAAGTCGGTTGCGAATAATTCCACGATCGCTACACAATGCATCTATTTTCTTCTCGTCATAGCGTGCGATCTTTTTGGCATCATAGTTGTCGAAGGCCTTGCGAAAATTATCCCTTTTACGAAGTACTGCTAACCAGTTAAGGCCTGCTTGAAAAGTCTCAAGAAGGAGAGTTTCAAAAAGCTTCTCATCATCATAAATGGGCACTCCCCATTCGGTATCGTGATAGATTTTGTATTCAGGCTGGGCTTCACACCAAGGGCAACGATTTTTTTCATGATGAGGCATAGAGGTTTTTTTCAAATGTTTCTATCGTAATCGAATCGGAAAGTTTGTGATCACCTATCGCTGTTCGACATAAGCTTTTGAGATAGCCACCAATACCAAGAGCTTGCCCAAAGTCATGTGCAATCGATCGGATATATGTGCCTTTGCCACAACGAATTCGAAAGGCTACATTCGGAAGATTAATGTTGGTGATTTCAAAGTCATAAACAATCACCTCCCGGCTTTTGATTTCAACTTGTTCGCCTGCTCTTGCGTGTTCGTAGAGGCGTTTACCCTTGCGTTTGATCGCAGAAAATAGGGGTGGTTTTTGTAGGATGTTTCCAGCAAATCGCCTTGTGGCATGCTTGATGTCATCTTCAGTCAACTTTGTAGGGTCAGACTGAGGAACGACTTCTGTCTCGAGGTCATAGGAGGGAGTGATTGCGCCAAGACAAATCGTGCCGGTATAGGTCTTATCAGTCGCTATTAGGTCTTGAATTTGCTTGGTTTTTTTTCCTGTGCAAACAAGTAAAAGCCCTGTCGCCAAAGGATCTAAAGTGCCTGCATGCCCCACTTTTATTTTTTTAATATCAAAACGTTTTCGCAGAAGCCAATGGATTTTGTTTACCACCTGAAAGGATGTCCATTCCAAGGGTTTGTTGACAAGGAGGATTTGTCCACTTTGAAAATCATCTAGTTGATACATCACAGTAGAGAAGTCACAATTGCAATGGTTCCAGCAGCTGCGCAGTAGTAGGCAAAATAGCGCAACTTAGATCGTTTGACTAGCGCGATCATCCACTGACAAGCTAGATACCCACTGACAAAGGCAGCAATAAACCCAGCAATCACTGGGCTTAGAAAGAGACTTTCTTGCGCAAGTCCACCATCTAAAACTTTTTTCGTCATGCTCCCTAAAATAAGTGGAACAACCATCAGGAATGAAAACCGAGCAGCTTTGTCTCTGGCAACGCCTAAGAGCAAACTCGTGGCAATGGTCGCACCACTTCTCGAAATACCAGGAAGAATAGCAAAGGCCTGTGCAACCCCAATCCACCAAGCTTTGGAAAAGGATATTTCTTTCAGATTTTCTGAGGGTTTATCAGCGATATAAAGAAGTGCTGCAGTCACCCATAGCATCAGTCCTACAAGGAGGATATTTCCAAAAAAATAACTTCCAATTGCCTCTTCAAAAAAAAACCCAACCAAGGCAGCTGGGATCATTGATAGTATGATTTGAAGACTGAACTGAGTCGATTTATTGTTTGAAAATCGAAACAAATCGTGAATGATTTCCAAGACATCGAAACGAAAAACAACTAGCGTTGCAAGTGCTGTTGCGCCATGGACAACGATAGTGAAAATCAAGTTTTCCTCCGTCTTGTTATGATTTCCAAACAGGGCTTGTACCAGCTCTAAATGACCACTTGACGAGACAGGTAAAAACTCTGTAAATCCTTGAATAATACCTAAGATTATGGCTTCGATTACAGACATGCTTAAGAGGACTTTTTTGTGTTTTTAAAAGAACGCAAAATCGCAGCGATTTCGATGCCAAAACCAATGAGGACAAGGGCAGGGGCAAGTCGAATACGCCTAAAATTAAAGAGGTCAGGATTGAACACATCAGGGTCTTTACTACCACCTCCGACCATTAGAATAAATCCTAAAGCAATAACACCTAAGCCAATGAGCATGAGTCTGTAGTTTTTTTTCGAAAAAATAAATTCTTTTTTGTTTTTCATCAATACAAAGATTGGGTTTTTAGATTTAAATAGCGTTGTGTTGCCAAACGAGCACTAATCGAACTGATGAACATGGACAATAAAAATACGCCCGAAAAACTCATGAGTAATGTTTGTTGATCCATTAACATATCAATACCAGGAAGGTAGGTTTGCAAGTTGAGTACGAGTCCCCAAACGCCCATACAAGCAATGAAGGCGCTGATGATACCCAACATCAAATAGGTTCGAATAAAAGGTCCTCTGATAAAACGTTTTCGAGCACCAACGAGCTGCATTGTTTTAATAATCATTCGTTTGGAATAAATCGATAAGCGAATGGAGTTGTGAATGAGAATAATGGAGAGTACCAAAAAAAACAAACAACACCCCAACAGAAGTAAGCGTGCTTTTTCGATGTTTTCATTGAGCAAGTTGACAAGTGGTCGATCGTAAACAATATCACTCACAAATGTTTTTTCAGCTAAAAAAGCACTGATGCTATCGACTCTATGGGTAGTGACATAGTCGCCTTTGAGTCGCAGATCGATGGCATCTTTGAGAGGGTTGTATCCCAGAAAGTCCATAAAATCTTCCCCGATATCTGCGCTGTGTTCTGTGGCTGCTTGTTCCTTTGAAATATACACAACCGACCTGCTAAATGGAGCAAGCGTGAGCATTGTTTCCAACTGGCTTACCTCTACTTCTTTGGCATTATCATTGATAAATATCGTCAGAACAATTTGTTCTTTTACATGCTGAGACACCTGTCGAGCATTGAGTAAAAGTAGGCTCAAAACGCCAACGACAAACAAAATCAAACTCACGCTAAAAACAATGCCAAAATAGGAACGAACGGCACGTCTTTTTTGATATTGATGTGGTTGTTTTGACATTAGGGCTTAAAATTACAAAAACGTATGGATAGTCGAATAATCGTTTGTGCGTTTTCGTCTTATAATTTTGGTATTTTTGCCTCACAACACCAGACAATGGCATATCCATTTCAATCGATTGAAAAAAAGTGGCAATCCTTTTGGGCATCCAACCACACCTTTTCTGCAAAGTTTCCATCCGATAAACCAAAGTACTATGTGATGGATATGTTTCCTTATCCATCAGGGGCAGGGCTTCACGTTGGTCACCCTTTGGGATATATTGCCAGCGATGTTGTTGCTCGTTACAAAAGACACAAAGGTTATAATGTCTTACACCCCCAAGGCTATGATTCTTTTGGGCTACCAGCCGAACAGTATGCGATCCAAACTGGTCAGCACCCTGCAAAGACGACCGAAACAAATATCAATCGCTATAGAGAACAGCTCGATCGATTGGGGTTTTCTTTTGACTGGGGTCGGGAGTTTCGCACCTCAGACTCTTCTTATTATCGCTGGACACAGTGGATTTTTATGCAGCTTTTTAATGCCTGGTATGATGCCAAAACAGATCAAGCCAGACCCATTGGAGAACTCATCGATCACCTCGCTGCGCATGGCACTGAGCAACTTTCAGCGCATTGTGACGAAAACACCACCTCAATCACTGCTGATCAATGGTCATCCTTGTCTGAAGACGAACAACAAACCTATCTACTGCATTATCGAATGACCTATTTGGCAGAATCTGAAGTCAATTGGTGTCCACAGCTGGGGACAGTACTTGCCAATGATGAGGTTGTCAATGGTGTATCTGAACGAGGAGGCTATCCAGTCGAACAAAAAAAAATGAAACAATGGATGATGAGAATATCATCCTACGCCGAACGATTACTCAATGGTTTAGACACCATTGACTGGCCCGAGCCACTTAAGGAAATGCAACGCAACTGGATTGGGCGTTCTGTTGGTGCAACTGTTCGTTTTAAAGTCGACAATCACGATGCTGAAATTGAAGTCTTTACCACACGTCCCGACACCTTATATGGGGTAACCTTTATGACTTTAGCACCCGAACACGATTTGGTAGATCGCATCACCACTTCTGATCACAAAGCTGAAGTCGATCGCTATGTGAAACAAAGTGCCAATCGATCGGAAAGAGATCGAATTTCGGATGTCAAGAACATCACAGGAGTTTTTACAGGGAGCTATGCCATTCACCCCTTAAGTGGAAAAAAGGTACCCATTTGGATTGGAGACTATGTTCTTGTTGGCTATGGTACTGGTGCTGTCATGGCGGTGCCGTGTGGAGATCAGCGAGACTTTGAATTTGCCAAGTATTTCGACATCCCCATTACAAACATATTTGAGGGAGTAGAAATCTCTGATGCTGCTTATACTGAAAAAGTCCAAACACGCATTGCAAACTCTCATTTTCTAAATGGACTCAATGTTTCAGAGGCTACCCAAGCAGCAATCAAACACCTGGAAAAGATAGGCTCTGGCACTGCTAAAATCCAATATCGTTTGAGGAATGCTGTTTTTAGTCGCCAGCGTTATTGGGGTGAGCCAATACCGATTTACTTTAAAAAAGGTATTCCACATTTGATTCCAGAACATTGTTTGCCGCTTGCCCTCCCAGATGTTGAAAAATATCTACCCACACCAACAGGTGCACCCCCACTTGGGAATGCAGTTGATTGGGCTTGGGATGAAACCAAAGAGAAAGTTGCTCCTGTTCGTCTGATTGATGATAAAAAGGTCTTTCCTTTAGAGCTCAATACCATGCCTGGATGGGCAGGGAGCTCGTGGTATTTCAATCGCTACACAGATGCAAACAACCAAAAAGTCTTTGCCGACAGAGACAAACTCGATTATTGGGGTCAGGTTGATTTGTATGTGGGTGGAAGCGAACATGCAACAGGACATTTACTGTATTCACGCTTTTGGCAAAAAGTTCTTTTTGATTTGGGTTATGTACCAATGGATGAATACGCCCAAAAACTGATCAATCAAGGGATGATTTTGGGCGAGAGTGCTTTTATATTTCGAAAGGCGGGGACGCAAACCTACCTGTCTGCTGGATTGATTAAAGGGCAGACTGTAGAGCCCATTCACGTTGATATAACTTTCGTTGATACCAACAATGTGGTTGCACACGATCGACTCCATGAGTGGCGTCCTGAGTTTGCAGAGGCAACATTTGAATTGGAAGAAGGGCAATTGATTGCCAAAAGGGAAATCGAAAAAATGTCAAAATCCAAGTACAATGTTGTCAACCCAGATGATATATGCGATCAGTATGGGGCAGATACCCTTCGGATGTATGAACTCTTTCTAGGTCCAATCGAACAAGCCAAACCTTGGAACACAGCTGGTATTTCTGGAGTGTCAGGGTTTTTGAACAAATTTTGGAGACTGTTTCACAACGATCAGCAGTTTATCGTTTCTGATGAGCAGCCATCATCTACCATGTTGAAATCACTTCATGCAACAATCGAAAAAGTAACGAATGACATCGAACAGTTATCACTCAACACAGCAGTGAGTGCCTTTATGATTTGTGTAAATGAACTCACTTCTGCCAAGTGCAACCACAGGGACATCTTGCAGCCTCTGACATTGTTACTCGCTCCATTTGCACCACATATTAGTGAAGAATTATGGGAAAAACTAGGCCACAAAAAATCATTGTTTGACCAGCCATACCCTCTCGCAGATGCTTCACATTTGAAAGACACACAAATTACCTACCCGATTAGTTTTAATGGCAAAATGCGCTTTACAATTGACCTCGATGCAGAGGCATCAAATGATGACATTGAAAAAGCTGCACTTGCCGACGAGCGTACAGCACAATATATTGATGGGAAAACCATCAAAAAAGTGATTGTTGTACCAAAGAAAATCGTGAATATTGTTATTGGATGATTGATCAAAACGAACTTATAGGATTCATAGCAGCTGTTTGTACCACTTTTGCCTTCTTACCTCAGGTCATTAAGGTTTGGAAGACCAAACAGACAAAGGATTTGTCAATGCGAATGTATATTATAATGTTTATTGGCATATGCCTTTGGTTTGTTTATGGGTCGAGAATCAACAGTTTGTCGATTATTCTTGCCAACATCGTAACAGGTTTTTTAGTCTTTACAATTTTGGTATATATTTTTAAAAACAAAGAGTAAGTATTGATTACAATTGAAATACCTAATGTCGTTCTGACAGCCTGGCTTAATTTGGCAGAATTTTTGTAGTATGTGAATGAAAAGTATTATGGGCTATTATTATGGTATCGGAGGAGAATATTACTTACTTTTCTTCATTTTTGCTGGTCTCAGCATGTTTGTGAGCAGCCGACTAAAATCAAAATTTAAAACCTATTCAAAACTGCAATTGCGCAATGGCATGTCTGGTGCAGAGATAGCTGAAAAAATGCTTTCCGATCATGGCATCAGAGATGTTAAAGTGGTGTCTGTTAAAGGAAGTTTGACCGACCACTACAACCCCATGAAAAAAACAGTCAACCTCAGTGAGAGTGTTTACAATGAGCGCAATGCTGCTGCTGCTGCAGTCGCAGCACACGAATGTGGTCATGCTGTGCAACATGCCCAAGGTTATGAATGGCTAAAAATGCGATCGCTTTTGGTACCAGTGGTGAGTATTTCCTCCAACCTGTCCATGTGGGTCATTATTATTGGACTAGGTATGTTTGGGGGCACTCAAAACTACACGATTGCCAGTATAGGTGTTGCCATGTTTGCTTTAGGAACATTATTTAGTTTTATCACACTTCCTGTAGAATATGATGCCAGTAATCGTGCTTTGGCTTGGCTCAGACGAAAAAATATGGTTAGTCAACAAGAGCTTGTCGCCTCCAAAGACGCACTCAAGTGGGCAGCCCGAACCTATGTGGTTGCAGCGATTGGCTCATTGGCAACACTAATTTATTTGGCATTGCGTGTTAATCAGCGTCGTTAGTTAGAGTTAATCAGTTGGAATTTGACGGTTTATTTGTTGTTTGAGTTAGATGTAGGTTTCTGTTTGTAAAACTGCTGTTATGTTTTGAATTTTGCTATGCAAAAGACTCGACAAATGATTGTTGTCTTTGTAGTTCAGATGGATAAACAAACTCCAATTTCCAGTTGTATAGTAAAATGAGGTGACTTTTGGTATTTATTCCAACATCGCTTAAGCTTAGGTATTATGGGTGGATTTGTCCTGAAAAATCCCAATAAAGGATTTGGTTGTGTTACATAACTTCTCTAAATTGATTTTGATATAGTTTCAGAGATGATACCTACCTCTTTAATTTTGCGAAATTGCTGTTGTAATGGTGCACCAGAGGCGCCAATGTCTCTTCTGATTTATAAAATGGGTTTACGTGCATTTTCAGTGAGATGATCTAATATTTGTTTATCGGTGCCATCCAGCACTAGATCTTGATTGATAATCTTCATAATTAAAATTTGAGGTTAATCATACGTACAAATTTTCAACTGCAATAGCCCTACACGCAAACATTTTATATTAAATATGTTCATTTTGTATAATTGTTGATAATAAAAAGAGGGGAGCTCAAAATTAATTTAACGCCCTATGAGTTTGCTGAGAGTAACTTAATTATCCTTTCTGTTGCTCCTGCTTTTGATAAAATATAGCCGAGATTTACAGTCCCTTTTTTCCGTCTTTTAGATGGGTTTTGCATGAGTTTATTTAGAAGTTTTGCTGCATCTGCTTTTGTAGATATTGAAATCACTCCACCTTTTTTGATAAGATCAACTGCTTCAGGAAATTGATGATAGTTTTTTCCAATAATAATCGGAAGTCCAGCTGCTGCGGGTTCGAGTATGTTGTGCAACCCAGAACCACCCATTGCACCACCCACATAAGCGATGTGACCATACTGATAGCATGATGAAAGTAAGCCAATGGTGTCTAGGACAAGAACAGGTGCTTCTGGTGGGTTGTGTTTCTCAAGAGTCGTGTATTGCTTGGCAGTGGAGGGTAGTTGTTCCATCAACTTCAAAAGCTGTTGTTTGTTTATTTCGTGAGGTGCAATAAGCCAGCACCATCCTTTGGGTGTATGATCAATCGCCTCTTTCAACATATCGATGTCTTGCGACCAAGTACTCCCAGCGACGATACATTTTCGATCCCCCACAAATGTTTTCATAAAGGAGAGGTATTGTTTTTGGTGCAGCACACGATCAAAACGAGTATCTCCAGAAACAGAGTTTTGGGTAATGCCAATCTTGTGTAGGAGCTGTTGAGATTCTTCATCTTGCACAAAAATATGAGTAAACCCTTTCAAGAGACTACGAAACCATCCACCCCAGGGTTTAAAAAATACTTGACTAGATTGAAAGAGCCCAGCAATGAGGTAGGTTGGTACTTGTTGTTTGTGAAGTTCTATGAGTAAATTGGGCCAAAACTCATATTTTATAAAAAGAACTTTCGCTGGCTGTAAGTGATTTATAAATCGCCTTATGTCCGACCGATTATCCCAAGGCAAATATGTCGTTAGATCGGCAACTTGATGTGCTTTTTTAACATGATAACCAGAAGGAGAAAAAAATGTGACGAGATAAAAGCTGTCAGGATCTTCTGCCTGCAGAGATTTTATAATCGGAAGTCCCTGCTCATACTCTCCAAGCGATGCACAGTGCATCCAGACAACTGATTGGTTGTTTGGAATTTTTTTGATGTCGTTCCAAATATGTTTTCTTCCCTCAACAAACTGTTTTGTTTTACCCGAAATAGGGACAAAAGTGAATAGCCCACGAACCAACCGAACCACAAAAGAATACAACAGTTGCATACACAAAGATAATGCTTTCCCAAGAGGCGATTGTTTTTGTAAATTTGCATCATCAAAAAATGGCTATGCGTAAAATACAAATGGTTGACTTGCAATCGCAATATGCTTTTATTCGTAAACAAGTAGAAGCAGGAATGCAAGAAGTAATTTCGAACGCACAGTTTATCAACGGACCTGCTGTCAAGTCATTCCAATCCAATTTGGAGGCATACCTAGGCGTCAAGCATGTGATTCCTTGTGCCAATGGAACAGACGCTTTACAGGTGGCAATGATGGGTCTTGGGTTGCAGACAGGAGACGAAGTCATTACAGCAGATTTTACCTTTGCTGCGACAGTAGAGGTGATTGCCTTGTTGGGGCTTACGCCTGTTCTTGTTGATGTTGATCCAGTTTCTTTTAACATTTCTCCCCAAGCGATAGAAAAAGCAATCACTCCCAAAACCAAAGCAATTGTACCTGTTCATCTTTTTGGTCAGGTAGCAGAGATGGATGCCATCGTGGCAATTGCCAAAAAGCACAACCTCTATGTAATTGAAGACAATGCGCAAGGCATAGGAGCAACCCATACTGACACAGAGGGAAATAAAATTAAAACAGGAGGAATTGGCCATGTGGGTTCGACTTCCTTTTTCCCTTCCAAAAACCTTGGCTGCTATGGAGATGGTGGTGCAATTTTTACCAATGATGATGAGCTTGCACACAGCCTCAGAGGCATTGTCAATCATGGTATGTATAAGCGCTATTATCATGATGTGGTTGGTGTCAATTCTCGTTTGGACAGCTTACAAGCTGTTGTGTTGGATGAAAAACTCAAATTGCTCGATTATTACAATGAAAGAAGGAAATGGGCAGCCATTCGCTACACACAATTGTTTGCTGGGCATGACAACATCATTACCCCAAAGGTTGTTCGTGATTGTCAATCGCATGTGTTTCATCAATATACCTTACGTTTGATTGATGCAAATCGTGATGAACTCGTCAAGCATCTTCAACAAAAAGGTATTCCATGTGGTGTATATTATCCGATTCCTCTTCATGCTCAAAAAGCGTATCGAAGTGATCGATATAAGGAGGATGATTTTACAGTCACCAATCAATTGGTGAAAGAGGTGATTTCATTACCGATGCACTCAGAGCTTGACGATGAACAAATACAATCGATTGGACAAGCAGTCCTTGCATTTTTAGACCAATAATCTCATCCATCATTAAGTATTTCTATCAAACGAGTTTCGAGTGTGCCTAGGGTTTTGTACTTTGCAATATGAAATCAATCTTCTCGAGCAGACGCTCTATATTTCCGATTCAATTTTCTGATAAAGAGATCACTGATACCCAACTCAACGAACTGTTTGAAGCAGCCAATTGGGCGCCCACTCATCGGCGAACTGAGCCTTGGCGATTTAAAGTATTTCGAGGGGATAAAAAAACAGAGCTGTCACACTTTTTAGTTGATGCATACACCAAGACAACACTAAAGTTTTCCAAACGTAAAAGCAAATCAATTGTTGAGAAAATCAACTTGTCATCAGTAGTTGTTTTGATCTGTATGAAACGAGATGAAAAAGAGAGTGTCCCTGAGTGGGAAGAAATCGCAGCTACAGCAATGGCGGTACAAAACCTTTGGTTAAAAACAACAGAATCGGGACTGGGAGGATATTGGAGCACACCTGCTTACATCAATCAAATTCATCAATTTATTCCTTTGGAAGAAAATGAAAAATGCTTAGGGCTATTTTATTTGGGTGGATTTGAAGGTCTTATGCCCACTAGAGAACCTGGTGATTGGCGTAAAAAAGTACAATGGTTTGGCTAAGTCAACTCCTCAGTCAAGAGCCGCCTGAACATTGGCTTCACGATCAATTTTTTTCACCAAACCCTGTAACACTTTGCCTGGACCACATTCGATAAATTGCGTTGCTCCATCGCTACGCATGGCTTGAATGGTTTGGGTCCATCTCACAGGCCCAGTCAGTTGAGCAATCAGGTTGTTTTTAATGACTTCAGTATTTTGGGTTGCTTGTGCAGTTACGTTTTGATAAATTGGACAGCTAGGTTCGTTCATTGTTTTTTGGCGTATGGCATTTGCCAATGTTTCGCGCGCTGGTTCCATCAGGGGGGAGTGAAATGCACCTCCCACAGGGAGAAGTAAAGCACGTTTTGCCCCTCTTTCTTTGAGTGTTTCGCAAGCAGCTTCAACAGCTTCAAATTCACCGGAAATAACCAATTGCCCAGGGCAATTGTAGTTGGCCGCTACAACGATACCTTCAGTATTTTCACAGACCTCTTCGACAACACTATCGCCGAGGGCAAGCACTGCCGCCATAGTACCTTTGCTTTGGTTGCAAGCATCTTGCATCGCCTGAGCGCGCTGTGCAACAAGTTGTAGACCATCGGCAAAAGATAAAGCGCCAGTAGCAGTCAGAGCTGAAAATTCTCCTAACGAATGCCCAGCAACCATTTGTGGGGTAACCCCACCGCCTAATGACATCCGAACTGCCATGGAGTGAACAAAAATAGCAGGCTGGGTGACTCGTGTTTCGCGTAAGTCTTCAGCGCTACCTTCAAACATGATTTCGGTAAGTGAAAAACCTAAAATCTCATTGGCTTGGGCAAACAATGCAGCAGCTTCTTTGTGCTGCTCAGCGAGAGCTTTGCCCATTCCTTGAAATTGAGATCCTTGTCCAGGAAAAACAAATGCATTCATATTATATTTTTTGATAACGTAAAAAGGTAAAAGCGTGTGCGTGCGTTTCATCAGCTGGGTGTTCCTCTCGCCAAACTTCCTCCCATTGATGTGGATTGATTTCGGGGAAATAGGTATCTGCTTCAAACGTAGCATGCACACGAGTAAGTTCAATTTCATCAGCAATTTTTATCGACTCTTTATATATCTCGCCACCACCAATAATAAAGGGTCGAGGGTCATCTTTGGCGATACTCAACGCATCAGAAATCGACGAAGCTATTTTGATGTTTTCGGCCTTATAGTCGGATTGTCTTGTAATCACAATATTGGTTCGATTGGGTAATGCACGTGGCATTGATTCAAAGGTTTTTCTACCCATAATGACTGCATGGCCACTTGTCAATTTTTTAAAGTGTTGCAGGTCTTTGGATAGATGCCAGATCAATTTGTTTTCTTTTCCCAGAGCGTGATTGGTCGATGCTGCTGCAATGATGGTAATGCGTTGACTGCTTTGATTGGTCTTTTCTTCATGCCACTCTGCGTCAGCGATCAATCTCGCTTCTTTGTCGAGCTTGCGTTTTATTTTTTCGATACGTGCTTCTTGCAATCCGACTAGATTTTTGATTTGTTGTTTTTCCCAAGAAGGATTCATAAATCGCTTGGTCACATAAACTTGAAAAAAATGCAACAGCAAAAAAACAACCCACAGCAAGGCAGCACTTAATACCCAAGGGAGGCTAAAAGGTTTGATGTCAATACCATAACCCAAACCTATGTTGAGAATTGTCAGTAAAAGTGACACAAACAAAAAGCTGA
Organism: uncultured Flavobacteriaceae bacterium; assembly: GCA_964008075.1. Taxonomy (GTDB): domain Bacteria; phylum Bacteroidota; class Bacteroidia; order Flavobacteriales; family Flavobacteriaceae; genus UBA724. The sequence goes on along the minus strand of CAXGAP010000010.1, from coordinate 19,522 downwards.
CAAAGTGAAAGTACAAACGCTTTTTTTGACGAATGCGATCACGAGCATAGTCCACCAAATCAATTTGGCGATCATCTATGGTTGTCTTGTTTTTACGTCGAAAAATCATATTATTATATTAGGTGCAAAAATAGAGCTTTAGATCCTAATATTAAACAGCTACAGGTCCTTTAATATGCGGGTGTGGGTCATAATTTTCGATAGTAAAATCCGAAAATTCAAACCCAAAAATATCGGTTTTGTTAGGGTTGATCTTAAGTTTTGGGAGTGTTCTCGGCTTGCGACTGAGCTGCAATTCGAGTTGTTCCATATGATTGGAGTAGATATGTGCGTCGCCAAAAGTATGAATAAAATCTCCAGGTTTATATCCACAGGCTTGTGCCATCATATGCGTAAAAAGGGCATAAGATGCAATGTTGAAAGGAACCCCTAAAAAGATATCTGCACTGCGCTGGTAAAGCTGACATGAAAGCTTGCCATCAGCAACATAAAATTGAAAAAAAGCATGGCATGGGGGTAAGGCAGCTTTTCCATTTGCCACATTCTTTGTAAAAGAATTAGAGGTGTCAGGCATCACACTTGGGTTCCATGCAGACACAAGCATCCTTCGACTATCTGGGTTGTGCTTGAGTGTGTGGATAATCTCTTTGATTTGGTCAATGTTCTCACTGTTCCAGTTGCGCCATTGATGTCCATATACAGGACCTAAATCACCATTTTCATCTGCCCATTCATTCCAGATTCTGACCCCATTTTTTTTGAGGTACTCAATATTTGTATCTCCTTTTAAAAACCAAAGAAGCTCATAAATGATTGATTTTAGGTGGAGTTTTTTTGTTGTGACCATAGGAAAACCTTTGCTGAGGTCAAATCGCATTTGATACCCAAAAACGCTTTTTGTTCCTGTGCCAGTGCGGTCCGATTTTTCTACTCCGTGATCAAGGACATGGCTAACCAAATCAAGGTATTGTTTCATCATGAATATTTTGATAAAAATAGTGTGATTCGACCATAGATTCTCATTTGATATCTACTTTTTTTCAAATCGTTATCCACCGTCCTAGCCAATGATTGCTCCTGCAATGACTGCAGAAATCAGGGAGGCTAATGTTCCACCGGTGAGCGCACGAACACCAAATTGGGAAAGCACTTTTCTTTGACCTGGGGCAAGCGATCCAATCCCACCAATTTGGATTCCGATAGAAGCAAAGTTGGCAAATCCACATAGCATATAGGTTGCCATGATGATCGATTTCTGGTATTGTAGATGCACGATATTCATAGGGTCTTTGAGTTCAGCTAGCTGGATATAACCAACAAATTCACTGGCAGCTAGTTTCACACCAAGCAGTTGCCCCATTGGCATAATGTCGGGTGTTGGTACGCCCATGATCCACATCAGTGGGGCGAAAATAATACCGAGGATTGATTCTAGAGAAAAACTGTCATAGATTGTGTTTGTTGCAAACCAATCATTAAGTGTTGTCCAATCACCAATCCAACCCAAAACGCCATTAAACATGGCAATAAAAGCAACAAAAACAAGCAACATACCACCAATAGTGGTGGCAAGTTTGATGCCTTCAACAGTTCCATTTGAAATTGCATCCAAAGCGTTGGAGCCGATGTTTTGTATAGAAACACTGACTTCATTGTCGATTTTTTCTGTTTGTGGATAGAGGATTTTCGCAATCACAATTGCACCAGGTGCTGCCATGACAGAGGCAGCCAATAAGTGTTTAGCAAATTCCAATCGCATCACAGTATCATCTCCACCCAAAAAGCCGATGTATGCTGCAAGTACGCCACCTGCTACAGTTGCCATGCCTCCAATCATGACCAATAAGATTTCAGACTTTGTCATTCGTTCCAAATATGCCTTAATCATGAGTGGTGCTTCGGTTTGACCTAGGAATATATTACCTATAACAGACAAACTTTCAGCCCCAGAGATCTTGAGCACTTTGGTCAAGGCCAAAGCGAGGAACTTTACAACAACTTGTATTACACCCAAATAAAAGAGAAGTGATGTGAGTGAAGCAAAAAAGACAATGGTTGGTAGAATTTGAAAAACAAAAATAAACCCATAAGAATCGGCATTCATCAGATCGCCAAAAAGAAAAATACTACCTGCATTGGTAAAGTCTAGGATACTGACAAATAGTTTTCCTATGCCTTCAAAAATTTGTTGTACCCATCTAACACGCAAAATCCCTATTGCTAGGGTCAATTGAATCAACAGTCCGATGCCGACTGTTTTCCAGGGAATTTTTTTTCGGTTCGAACTACAGGCAACAGCAATTGCCAAAAGCACAACCATACCTAGAAGTCCACGCGTGATGCCTTGTATTTCCAACCCAGCACTGGGAATGACTTCTGTTTGAGTTATTGTATCTATCAAGTGTTTGTATTAGTGTTTGGACCCTCGTTTTGCAATCTCATCACGTATTTTGACAGCGAGCTCATATTCTTCCTTTTTTAGTGCTTTTTGGATGAGTTTTTCCAACTCATCTATACTGAGTTGTTGAAGATCATCTATGTTTTTGGAGTTGTTTTCTGAGTCTTTATCCAAATCCTTGTCATCGATCATGACAGCTGCTTTTTCAAGAACACTTTCGTGTGCAAAAATAGGCGCATTGAAGCGCAAGGCTAAAGAGATCGCATCAGATGTTCGAGAGTCTATAATTTCTTCAATTTGATCGCGTTCACAAATTAAGCTTGAATAAAAAACACCATCGACTAGTTTTTGTATAATCACCCTTTTGACATGAATTTCAAATCGTTCGGAAAAATTGCGAAACAAGTCATGCGTAAAGGGTCGCTGGAGTTGGATATCATCGTCTAGTGCCACAGCAATAGATTGAGCCTCAAACTCACCAATAATGACAGGAAGTTTACGAGGACCTTCTACTTCATCAAGAATGAGTGCGTAAGCACCACTTTGATTTTGACTATATGAAATTCGATTGACCAGAAGTTTGACTAAACTCATTTGTATTCAATTACAACGAATTTATGTAAAAAAGGCGATTAAACCTCGCTCATGCTCGTGCTTTTAATTTTTCAATCAATTTTGGCAAGACTTCAAAAGCATCGCCAATAATTCCATAGTCTGCTGCCTTAAAGAATGGAGCCTCTGGGTCTGTGTTGATAACGACTTTTATTTTTGATGCGTTAACGCCAGCTAAATGTTGAATTGCACCAGAGATACCCACAGCAATGTAGAGGTTTGTTGCGACAGGTTTTCCCGTTTGCCCAACGTGTTCGCTATGGGGTCGCCAACCCATATCTGAAACAGGTTTTGAGCAAGCCGTCGCAGCTCCCAATACATCGGCAAGGTCCTCAATAAGTCCCCAGTTTTCAGGGCCTTTCAGCCCTCGCCCCCCAGAGACAACAACATCAGCATCAGCAATGGTTGCTTTTCCTTCGCTTTGTTCTAGACTGGCCTGGGTACATTTTGCTGTTGTTTGTACATCTTGCTGTTCAACTGTCGTTGACGAGTCTTGCGATATCTCCTCATGCACATTGTTTGACAAACCGATGATATTGATCGCGCTAGGAAGTGTTGTGTTGGCAAATGCCTTATTGCTAAAAACCGAACGCTTTACTGTGAGGGGATCGTTGGAAACAGGAAGTCCTACGACGTTGGTTACATAGCCTGCTTGCAGCTTACCTGCGAGGATACCACCCATGTATTTGGCATCAGCACTACTGCTAATCAATATGATTTTAGCATTTTCTTTTGTAGCAATATCAGCCAAGGCAGTTGCATAAGCATGCGCCTCAAAATGCTTGGTTGACAGCTTCAGATTGATAAGTTTTGACGCACCATAATTGGTAAGTTGATTTGCATCTTCGCAGTTAACAGTAACAATTGTGAATGTGGTATTTTGTTGTTTGGCAAGGGCAAAGCCATAGGACGAAAGTTCAGTAGACCCTTTTTTGAGTTTCCCTTGTTGTGATTCGGCTATTAGTAGAATTGACATAGATTATAAGACTTTAGCTTCGTTTTGTAATAGATCAATAAGTTGGTCAATGTCTTCGGCAGGAATGAGTTTGACAGCAGCCTTGGGTGCAGGCTTTTCAAAATTGTTAATCGCTGATTTGGCTTGCGATTCTACAGCTGGAACAACTTCAAGTGGCTTTTGCCTTGCTTGCATAATTCCTCTCATGTTTGGTATGCGAAGATCGGTTTCTTCCACAAGCCCTTTTTGACTGCCTATAATTAGGGGTAGATCGACGTTTAGTACTTCCATACCACCGTCCATCTCTCTTGTTGCGGTAGCGGTAGAACCATCGATTTCTAGCTGAACACAAGTGTTGACAAAAGCGATATCACTTTTAGCAGCTACCAAACCAGGAACCATAGAACCATTGTAATCAATTGACTCACGACCAGTGATAATCAAATCGTATGGATTATCTTGCAGATAGTTTGAAATTTGGTCTGCCACAACAAAAGCATCCAATGCAGGAGTATCAATTCGAATTGCTTTATCGGCACCAATGGCAAGTGCTTTTTTTAGGGTTGGGTCTGCACTTGCTTGCCCAACGTGTAGCACATCTACAGAAGCGCCTACTTTTTCTTTAAACCAGATGGCTCTTGTCAATCCAAACTCATCATTGGGGTTGATGACAAATTGAACACCTTGGTCATCAAAGACAGTGTCATTTTCCTTAAAATTTATTTTTGAAGTTGTGTCTGGCACACAACTTATACATACTAAGATTTTCATGAGAAATAGATGAAATACAAAGATAAAAAAAATCTTCAAATTATTATGCACGCATAATAATTTATACAATTCACAATTAGTTGGTTGATTCTTGTAAATATTACTATTTTTGCGCAGTCAAAAAAAGCATGAGAACAATCCAGTTCAGAGAAGCCATTTGTGAAGCCATGTCAGAGGAAATGCGTCGTGATGACAGTATTTACCTGATGGGTGAGGAGGTAGCTGAATACAATGGGGCCTACAAAGCCTCGAAAGGAATGTTGGATGAGTTTGGCGAAAAACGTGTAATTGACACACCGATTTCTGAGCTAGGTTTTGCTGGCATTGGTGTTGGGTCAACAATGACAGGAAATCGTCCAATTATTGAATTTATGACTTTCAATTTTGCGCTCGTTGGGATTGATCAAATCATCAATAATGCTGCAAAAATACGTCAGATGTCTGGCGGACAGTTTCCTTGCCCGATTGTTTTTCGAGGACCGACTGCTTCAGCAGGGCAGCTCGCTGCCACGCACTCCCAAGCGTTTGAAAGCTGGTATGCCAATTGTCCTGGACTTAAGGTTATTGTTCCATCCAATCCATATGATGCCAAAGGCCTGTTGAAGGCTGCCATTAGAGATGACGATCCTGTCATATTTATGGAGTCTGAACAAATGTATGGTGACAAAGGCGAAGTGCCAGATGGGGAATATGTACTACCAATTGGGGTTGCGAACACCACACGTACTGGTACAGATGTTACCCTTGTTTCCTTTGGTAAGATTTTCAAGGAGGCTAACGTTGCTGCCGAACTACTCGAAAAAGAAAACATATCTGTTGAGCTCATCGACTTACGCACAATCCGTCCGCTTGATATCAACACAATCCTCAAGTCTGTTAAGAAAACAAATCGTCTGGTCATCCTAGAGGAATCTTGGCCATTTGGTAATATTTCCACTGAAATTACTTATCAAATTCAACACAAAGCCCTTGATTATTTAGACGCACCAATCATTAAAATCAATACAGCAGACACTCCTGCACCATATTCACCCGTTTTGTTAGCCGAGTGGCTTCCTAATCGGGAAGACGTGGTCCGCGCAGTTAAAAAGGTCATGCTATAATTCATACCAATTATATAATCCACATGGAAAACTTCATTCAATATACTCCTATTTTACTAGCAGTTGTAGGTCTAACCGTCATGTACATACAATCTGTTTGGGTAAGAAAACAATCAGCAGGTACTGAAAAAATGCAGTCGATATCCAAGAGTATCAAAGAAGGTGCTCTAGCGTTTTTAAATGCAGAATATCGTTTGTTGTTGGTTTTTGTAGTCATGGCATCAGGCGCACTTTATGGGATATCGACCATGGTTGAAACCACAAGCTGGTTGATTGTTCCAGCTTTTGTCGTTGGCGCCATTTTTTCAGCTTTGGCTGGAAACATTGGGATGCGAATCGCAACAGAGGCCAACGCACGAACTGCAGAAGCTGCAAAAACCAGTTTGCCAAAAGCACTCAAGGTGTCCTTTGGTGGTGGTACTGTCATGGGTCTTGGCGTCGCTGGACTTGCTGTGTTTGGACTAGCTTTATGGTTTTTGTTTTTAGTAGGACAATTTATTGATGGGTCTGATTTTTATACTAATATGACCATCGTTTTAGAATCATTGGCTGGGTTTTCGCTTGGTGCAGAGTCCATAGCTCTATTTGCAAGAGTTGGTGGTGGAATCTACACAAAAGCAGCTGATGTTGGGGCAGACCTTGTTGGAAAAGTCGAAGCAGGTATCCCTGAAGATGACCCTCGAAACCCTGCAACCATAGCTGATAATGTAGGAGATAATGTAGGTGATGTGGCTGGTATGGGTGCCGATTTGTTTGGTAGTTATGTCGCAACTGTTCTTGCATCTATGGTCCTTGGAAACTACATTATTAAAGACATGTCGGAAGCTGGACAAACGCTTGATACATTTCAAGGGATGGGTCCAATTTTGTTACCATTGGTGTTGGCAGGCGTTGGTATTATAGCATCAATTGCAGGAACACTTTTTATTCGAATCAAAGACAATTCAGCCAAAGAAGCTGAGGTGCAGCGCGCCCTGAATACGGGGAATATCTTTTCTATTTTACTGACCCTAATTGCATCTTGGTTTTTGATTGATTACCTATTGCCAGAGACGATTAGTGGTATGAAGTTTTTTGGCGAAGCAGCACGTGATGTATCTTCAACCAACGTATTCTATGCAACCATCGTTGGATTGGGTGTTGGGTACTTAATTTCCCTCTTTACAGAGTATTATACTGCTATTGGCAAAAAGCCAGTGATGAGCATTGTACAAAACTCATCTACAGGGGCAGCGACGAACATCATCGCAGGTCTTTCTGTTGGGATGATTTCGACGGCTTCATCAGTACTACTCTTTGCAGTTGCGATTTGGGGTTCATATGCATTAGCAGGGTTTTATGGAGTTGCGATAGCTGCGTCTGCCATGATGGCAACGACAGCCATGCAGTTGGCCATTGACGCGTTTGGTCCCATTGCTGATAATGCAGGTGGTGTAGCTGAAATGAGTGAATTGCCAAGCGAGGTTCGTGAGCGTACTGATATTCTCGATTCAGTAGGAAACACAACTGCTGCGATCGGAAAAGGATTTGCGATTGCATCTGCTGCACTCACAGCACTGGCCCTATTTGCAGCCTACGTAACTTTTACAGGCATCGATGGGATTAATATCTTTAAGGCAGATGTGTTGGCAGCTTTGTTTATTGGGGGAATGATTCCTGTTGTTTTCTCTGCTCTTGCCATGCAATCGGTTGGAAAAGCTGCCATGGAAATGGTGCAGGAAGTTCGTCGTCAGTTTAAAGAAATTCCAGGAATCCTTGAAGGAAAAGGAACACCTGATTATGCAAAATGTGTTGAAATTTCAACGAAGGCTGCACTCAAAGAAATGTTACTTCCTGGATTGATTACTATTGCCACGCCAGTTGTTATCGGCTTATTGATGGGACCCGAAGCACTGGGTAGTTATATGGCAGGAGTGGCTGTTTCAGGCGTACTGTGGGCGATCTTCCAAAACAACGCTGGAGGTGCTTGGGATAACGCCAAAAAATCATTTGAAGCAGGTGTTGAAATCAATGGAAAAGTGGAGAAAAAAGGATCCGAGGCACATAAAGCTGCAGTCACTGGCGACACAGTTGGTGATCCTTTTAAGGACACTTCAGGTCCATCCATGAATATTCTTATCAAATTAACTTGTTTGGTTGGTTTGGTCATTGCCCCTATCCTTGGAGATGGACATAGCGCCCAAGCTCATCAAGTGAAAGAAGAACAAAAAGAAATTCGTGTCGAAGTATCCAGCACCAATGAGGGTGAAACGATTGCTACAATCACAACAATCACAACCAAAAACGGCGAAACCTCAGAAACCATTCAAGAAATTGTTGGGAGTCAAGAAATGATCGACTCTGCACTCAATGAAATCAAAGGCTTAGAAAAAAATAAGTAAGAGATATTTGCAAAATGTACTAGAATGGGCGCCTATTTGGCGTCCATTTTCATATTCTCAAGTTTGCTGTCAATGGTTTGAATCACTTGTTGTAGATCCTCAGAACGATCAACAAAATTGAGATCATCGACCTCTAAAATGATAAGATTTTCTTTATCATAATCATGAATCCATGCTTCATAACGCTCGTTTAATCGACTGAGATACTCGATGCTGATTGAGTTTTCATAAACACGCCCGCGTTTGTGAATCTGGTTGACGAGGTTTGGGATAGAGCTTCGAAGATAAATGAGCAAATCGGGTCCTTTGACTAAAGACTCCATGAGCTGAAATAAAGAACTGTAGTTTTCAAAATCACGATGGGTCATCAGTCCCATCGCATGAAGGTTGGGTGCAAAAATATGAGCGTCCTCGTAAATCGTACGATCTTGTATCACTGTATTTTTGCTTTTATGAATGTCTAAAGTTTGACGAAAACGACTGTTTAGAAAATAAACTTGGAGATTGAAAGACCAACGTTCCATTTCGGCATAAAAATCATCGAGATATGGGTTTTGTACAACGTCTTCGTACTGTGGCTCCCATTTATAATGCTTTGCCAATAACTCTGTTAATGTTGTCTTTCCTGCTCCAATATTTCCTGCAATTGCAATATGCATATCTCCAATTTTATGTCGCATAAAAATAAAAAATAAAGTCAATTGTAAATACTAAATCAAATATTGTTTTACAATCTCAGATGCAAGGGTCATTTTATTCATTCATTTAAAAGTACAATTCTGTTCATGGTTTTTGTACTTTTGCTCAAATTACTAAACCAAGAATATATCATGAAAAACTTTATTCTATCAGTTGTAACGTTCACATTTACCCTAACTACAGCTTTTGCCCAACTATTGGGTGGTATTGAAAACATATTATTAACCTCAACCGAGGATGCTCGTGTTTTGGCAGAGGGCTATACTGCCCCCATCGGAAAAACCCTCACCTATGCCCTAAATTCAGGTTGGGCAACGAGTGCAAAAACACATAAAAAACTAGGTTTTGGCCTTACCATAGGTGCAGCCGTTCCTTATGTGCCAGATGCAGATTTAGTGTTTACCCCAACAGGACTCACTTCTTTGAATGTACCATCTGGATCATTGCCAACTGTTTTTGGCGAGGGTGGAGACCAAGAGTTAAATTTTGCATTTACTGAAAGTGTTTTAGGCAATGAAATCGATTATGCTGGTAAGCTTTCTTTTCCTGGTGGCTTAAAAGATGAATTGCTCTTTGGAACACTTCCTGCCCCGATTATACAAGCAAGTGTGGGTGCTGTTTTTGATACTGATGTATTGGTTCGTTTTGTGCCTACAATCGATATTGAAGATAGCAGTTTCAAGCTATTTGGCTTTGGACTAAAGCACAACATCATGCAGTATTTTGGACCACTGGACAAGCTGCCTCTCAACGTATCAGTTTTGGCTGCGATGTCCAAAGCGAGTTTGGAGTATGATTTATCAGACTCTACTTTTGGAGGGAATAGCGATAATCGAAATATGACGTTCGAAGCAGATACTTTTACCATTCAAGCACTGGCCTCTCTTGATTTTCCTGTTGTGAGTGTATTTGGTGCTTTGGGCTATAACAGTGGCAATTCACAGTTTGATGTCAGTGGTGACTATAGTATCGATTACGAACTACAAGGTTTGCCTACGATTTCAAGAGTGCTTAAAGATCCCATAAGTATCGAATCAGACGCGACTGGTTTGATGGGTCTCATTGGTGCTCGACTCAATCTTGTATTCATGAAGATTTTTTCCAACTATACCATTCAAGAATACAATACTTTGAACTTCGGAATTTCATTTAATTTTCGATAATCATTAAAAAAGTTTTTCGGAATTTGTAAATGCGTTGTATATTTGCCACGTAAAAGAGGAAAGATTTGACTGATTGCAACCTCTCAAAAAAAGTGCTAAAACAGCTTTACTTTTTAGAGACTTATCGCATTTCTTCTTCGTTAAAAAGTAAAACCAATGTCATACCTTTTCACATCCGAGTCTGTCAGTGAAGGACATCCCGACAAAGTTGCAGATCAGATCAGTGATGCTTTACTTGATCATTTCATCGCCTTTGACTCCCAAAGTAAAGTTGCATGTGAAACACTCGTGACCACGGGTCAAGTGATTCTTTCTGGTGAGGTTAAAAGTAAAACCTATCTAGATGTACAACATATTGCACGACAAACAATTAATAACATAGGCTACACAGACGATGCCTATCAATTTTCAGGGAACTCTTGTGGGGTAATTTCACTTATACACGAACAGTCGTCAGATATCAATCAAGGGGTTGAGCGTGAAAAAAAGGAAGATCAAGGTGCTGGTGACCAAGGAATTATGTTTGGTTACGCAAACAATGAAACAGAGAATTATATGCCCTTGGCACTAGCTGTTTCACACAAAATTTTGGAGGTACTTGCCAATTTCCGTCGTACCAAATCAGAAATCACTTATCTACGCCCTGACGCCAAGTCTCAAGTCACAGTCGAGTACAGTGAAGATCACAAGCCCATACGAATTGAAACTGTGGTTGTGTCCACTCAGCATGATGACTTTGATACTGACGAAAACATGGCAAGCAATATTCGAAAGGATATTATTGAAAAGGTAATGCCTAGAGTTATTGCCTCTTTCTCACCTGAGATTCAGTCTTTGTTTTCAAGCGAGGTGACTTACCATATCAATCCAACAGGAAAATTTGTTATCGGAGGACCACATGGCGATACTGGACTTACAGGAAGAAAAATTATAGTCGATACTTATGGAGGTAAAGGCGCCCATGGTGGGGGTGCATTCAGCGGTAAAGACCCAAGTAAAGTCGATAGAAGTGCTGCTTATGCTGCTCGGCACATTGCCAAAAATGCAGTGGCTGCTGGCATTGCAGATGAAATCCTTATTCAGTTGAGCTATGCAATAGGCGTCCCTGCACCCACTTCGATTTTTGTAGACACCTATGGCACATCAAACATTGACTTGACTGACAGCGAAATCGCAAAAAAATTAAAAATTCTTTTTGACTTGACACCCTATGGTATCGAACAACGTCTCAAGCTAAGAACTCCGATTTATGCTGAGACGGCATCCTATGGCCATATGGGACGCACACCAAAAAAAGTCAAAAAAGTTTTTGAATCTCCTTACAATGGAAAAATCGTACACGAAGTTGAGTTGTTCCCATGGGAAAAGCTCGATGCCGTTTCTTTATTACAATCATCATTTAAAAATTAAATCTTAATTATGAGCACTCAACAACTCTCAACAAACGCACTGCATCAAGGACATGATGTAACTGCTACACAAGGAACAAGATCAGTTCCTATTTTTCAATCTACTGCATACGTGTTTAACGACAGCGACCACGCAGCCAAGCTGTTTTCTCTGGCCGAGCCAGGATACATCTATACTCGCCTGAACAACCCCACGGTTGATGTATTGGAGCAGCGAATTGCTGCCATGGAGGGCGGTCTTGCTGCAGTGGCAACTGCATCTGGAACATCTGCGCTGAGTACTGCCATTTTGGTTTTACTAAAGGCTGGTGATCATATCGTTGCGTCAAACAGTTTGTATGGAGGGTCATATAATATGTTAAAAGTGTTGCTGCCAAGACTTGGCATCACCACGACATTTGTGGACCCTGACGAACCGAAGAATTTTACAGACGCTGTTCAAGAAAATACACGTCTCTTTTTTGCTGAATCGCTTGGAAATCCAAAACTAGATGTTTTAGACCTCAAGGGTATTTCTAGAGAAGCCAAAGCAGCAAAAGTGCCATTTATGGTTGACAGTACCTTGGCGACACCTGCGCTTCAAAACCCAATTGCACATGGTGTAAATATCGTGATTCACTCGCTTACAAAATACGCCAATGGTAATGGCTCAACAATGGGAGGTGTAATCGTAGATGCAGGTAATTTTGATTGGTCGAGTGGAAAGTTTCCAGAATTTACCACACCCTCTGAGGGGTATCATGGGTTGGTGCTACACGATGTTTTGGGCCCAGCTGCATATATCGCAAAGGTTCGAATTGAAGGCTTAAGAGATCTTGGTGCTGCAATAAGCCCATTCAATGCTTTTCAAATCATACAAGGACTTGAAACGTTGGAAATTCGTATGAAAAAGCACAGCGAAAACGCACTTGCTTTGGCAGAATGGTTAGAGGCTCACCAAGATGTTGCTTGGGTAAACTACCCGGGACTTAAGTCGAGCAAGTACAATACACTTGCCAAAAAATATCTTCCAGAGGGGCAAAGTGGACTATTGGCTTTTGGTTTAAAGGGAGGATTTGATGCAGGTAAAACAGTTGCTGATGAAACCAAACTGTTTGCATTGGTTGCCAATTTTGGAGACTCCAAGTCATTGGTTATCCACCCAGCCAGTACAACCCATCAACAGTTGACGCCAGAGGAGCAAGAATCGACTGGTGTGACCCCTGATTTGATTCGTCTTTCAGTTGGTTTGGAAAACGTTGATGACTTAAAAGCAGACCTCCAACAAGCGTTTGATAAGGTTTAATAATATGTCTCAACTCGCCAATATTGCGTTTGAACAATACACGACTATGTCTGAAGAGCAAATGGACTTGCAGTTATCCTACAAGCTATTTGGTCTCCCTTTGGGGAGTGCTCCTGTTGTGTTGGTCAACCATTCTCTGACTGGGAATGCAGATGTGTCTGGTGAAAATGGCTGGTGGTCTGAACTCATTGGAGATGGTAAAGTAATTGACACCCAGCAATATACCATTTTGGCTTTCAATTTTCCTGGGAATGGCGTTGACAACAACCTGATTGATAACTATGAGCATCTCGTGCTTCGTGATATAGCAAATCTTTTTAAAGCAGCGCTAGACCAACTGGGAATAGATAAGCTTTATGCAGCTATTGGTGGCTCAATTGGTGGTGCTTTGGTTTGGGAAATGGGAGCGAGTTTTCCAGAGCTTATCGAAAACCTAATTCCTGTTGCTTGCGATTGGAAAACCTCTAGTTGGGTCTTGGCCAATACTTTGTTGCAAGATCGAATATTGCACAATTCAAAAAACCCTCTACAAGATGCACGCATCCATGCGATGATGTGTTATCGAACACCCGAATCTTTTAAAGATAGATTTGGTAGATCGATTCACGAAGAAAAAGAAATGTTCAACATTGATAGTTGGCTGTTGTATCATGGTGAAAAGCTCAACAATCGGTTTCATTTACAAGCATATAAACTCATGAACCATCTCTTACGGACAATTGATATCACAGAGGGTCGAGGTTCGTTTGAGGAGGTTGCTTCACAAATTAAAGGATCAATTCATTTGATTTCAATCGATACCGACTTGTTTTTTACTGATGCTGAAAATCGAGAAACCTATTCGAGATTGATGGAGAGAAAAGTTAACCTACATTACCACACCATATCATCTGTTCATGGGCATGACGCCTTTTTGATTGAATATGAACAACTAAACAGGATGTTATCCCCCTTATTTGCCAATATATATGCACACTCATGAAAGTTGAACTCAAGCATCAAAAAGGATTTCATTCAGTCATCAGCAATGATAGAGGTCACAGCATATCTATTGATACATCCTCTTGTGAAAACCCTCAAGGGCCCAGCCCGATGGAACTCTTGCTGATGGGTGTAGCAGGATGTAGTAGTATTGATATTGTCTCCATATTAAAGAAGCAAAAAATTAAACCTGACAGTCTTCAAATACAAGTGGAAGGTGATCGTGTGAAAGGGCAAGTCCCTTCTTTATTTACAGCTATACATGCCAAAGTCATTGCGACAGGAGATGTTCCTGTAGATCGTTTGTATCGTGCAGCACAACTGTCATTTGAAAAATACTGTTCGGTTTCCAAAACACTTGAGCATACCGCAACCATCACTTTTTCTGTAATTGTTAACGACATCCCATGTGAACACCCTAAAAAATGAAACGACTCCAATTCATTTTTTAAACTATTTTGTAATTGAAGTTTAATCACATCATTTAGTGTCAAAAAAAATTATGTATGATAAACTTGATTTTCCTGTTTATGAGTAATAGATTTGGTTTTAAGACGCTATCAAATTACAAAAAAATCATATAAACATTTGTTTTTTCGAGAGATGCGCTTACATTTGCATTCGTTATGAATAACACGCTTTACTATTACAATGCTTTTTACACTCCTCAAACGGAGCAGGGCGGTTTGTAATAATACTCGATGAAACAAATACAAAAAAGTCCTGACAACAATATCAGGGCTTTTTTTTTGATATGATGACAACAGTTGCAATACAAGGAATCAAAGGGTCATTTCATGATGAAGTGGCACAGCAATATTTTGGAAATCAAATAGAGGTATTGGCATGTGATTCTTTCGACCAACTCGTACAGTCAGTTGTGAATGACAATTGCAAACAAGCCGTCATGGCGATCGAAAACTCTATTGCAGGTTCGATTTTACCCAACTATGCCTTACTCGATCAATACGACCTGTCTATTGTTGGGGAACATTTGCTGAGCATCACTCACAATCTGATGGTCATACCTGGGCAAAGCATTTCAGATATTCAAGAAGTACATTCCCATCCAATGGCGCTTCTGCAGTGCAAGCAATTTTTTCATGCATACCCTTATATCAAACTTGTCGAAAGCTCAGATACTGCAGCTGTTGCGAAAGAAATCAGTGATAGCAACCAAATTGGAAAAGGGGCTATTGCCAGTCAGATGGCTGCAGACTTGTATGGTCTTCAAGTCATAAGTGAGTCGATTCAAACGATTAAAAACAATGTTACTCGTTTTGTAATCGTTCAAAAATCGGCAGACCGAACGATCCCAAATATTTCAAAAGCGTCTTGGAAATTTGTTTTAAATCATATGCGTGGAAGCCTGGCAACAGCCCTCAACGTGATGAGTGATTGCAAATTGAACCTCACCAAAATTCAATCCCTACCAGTAATAAAAACTCCTGGGAAGTATGCCTTTTTTGTCGATGTGACATTTGATAACCCTGACGACTATCGCAAAGCCAAGTCCCTTTTGGAAATTATGGCAACTTCATTCAAAATCCTAGGTGAATACCAATCAAAATCATGATGACAGCAAGAAGATTAGATCGTGTTCATGAGTATTATTTCTCAAAAAAATTGCGAGAGGTACGTGCAATGATTGCTGAGGGGAAGCCAGTGATCAATATGGGTATCGGAAGTCCCGATCTACCACCGCCTAAGGAGGTAGTTGATGCATTGCACAACAGTATGTCGCACCCCACGGCACATAAATACCAAAGCTACCAGGGCATCCCTGCATTGCGCGAAGCGATTGCAGATTTTTACCATAATCAATATGGTGTAACGCTTAATCCAACAAATGAAATTTTGCCTTTGCTAGGCTCTAAGGAAGGGATTATGCATATTTCAATGGCTTTTCTCAACCCTGGAGATCAAGTACTGGTGCCTAACCCAGGCTATCCAACCTATACTTCTGTCACACGATTGGTGGAAGCCGAGCCTGTGTTTTATAATCTCGATGAAAAGAATCATTGGCAACCAAACCTAGATCAGCTAAAAAGGCTTGACTTTACCAAGATTCGTTTGATGTGGATCAATAGTCCACACATGCCTACTGGGACATCGATTGATTCGCAACTGTTGCGTGATCTCATTACATGGGCTTCTAAAAATAAAATTCTATTGGTGAATGATAACCCTTATAGTTTTGTGCTCACAGATCACCCAAAAAGCATATTTCAAAACCAAAAAGATAAATCAAACATCATGGAGCTCAATTCGCTGAGTAAATCATTTAATATGGCAGGATGGCGAATGGGAATGTTGAGTGGATCGAAAGACAATATCAATCATGTACTTAAGGTCAAAAGCAATATGGATTCGGGCATGTTTTTTGGTATCCAACAAGGTGCTATTGCTGCCTTGCAACAGCCACAAGCGTGGTTTGATCATATCAATGCTATCTACCAAGAACGAAGAAAACAAGTGTGGAAACTGGCAGAAGCCATGGGCTGCACTTTTAGCAGGAATGACAGTGGAATGTTTGTTTGGGCAAAACTGCCAGAAGGACACATAAATAGCGAGAATTTCATCGACGAACTACTGCATGAGAAACATATTTTCTTAGCACCAGGAACTATTTTTGGAAGTGCTGGTCAAGGATACATACGCTTCTCGTTGTCTGTTGAGAAAAATCAGATCACAGAAGCTTTAAATCGATTGGACAAATGAAAGCAGGATTAATTGGTGTTGGTTTGATGAATGGATCTTTGGCATTGGATCTAAAAAGCGCACATCCAAGTGTTACGATCTTTGGCGTAAGTCGAAGAGCATCAACATTGTCTAATGCAAAGGAATTGGGTTTGATTGATCATCAGGCGACAATCGATGACATGAAAGACATGGACTTTGTTTCCATTGCTATACCAGTTACAGCAACTGTCGATATTTTGCCAAGTGTACTCGATGCAATAGGCCCAAACACATTGGTCATTGATATGGGTTCGACCAAAACAGCTATTTGCGAATCGGTATCTCAGCATCCAAAGCGCGAACAGTTTTTGGCATGCCACCCAATTGCAGGAACTGAATTTTCAGGACCAGAAGCTGCCATTCGCAACTTATACCAAGGCAAGGTTAATATGCTTTGTGAAACACAAAAAACAAGACCAGATTTGTTGAAGCGTGCGCATGCTATCTTCACCAATTTGGGATTGCATATACGTGAGATTGACCCTAGAGAGCATGACAGAAACATTGCTTACGTATCACACCTATCGCATATAACCTCATTTATGCTCGGAAAAACTGTTATGGAAAAGGAAGCTGATGAGCAAAACATATTTGATATGGCTGGTAGTGGTTTCTCCTCAACAGTTCGCTTGGCAAAGAGTTCGCCCGAAATGTGGATGCCAATCTTTAAACAAAACAAACACAATGTCATTGAAACCTTAGACGAATACATTTCAAATATGGAGCATTTTAAATCCCTATTGGCAAATGATGATTACACCATATTAGTGGAAGAAATGAAGAATATAAACAAGATTACACACATATTAAAACCTGAAAATAAAACAAATGGAAAATAATAAAGCCATGGGAGAATGGCTTCATGCTTTTGATCTCCCTCACCCCCTAGTCATTGCTGGTCCTTGCAGCGCAGAAACGGAAGAACAAGTGATGGATATCGCACATCAACTGAAGGATACAGATGCTACAATTTATCGTGCAGGAATTTGGAAACCAAGAACACGTCCTGGAAACTTTGAAGGGGTTGGCGCCATTGGATTAAAGTGGCTGCAGCGCGTAAAAGAAGAAACGGGTATGATGACAGCCACCGAAGTGGCAAATAAGGATCATGTAAAACTGGCACTGGAGGCAGATATTGATGTGCTCTGGATTGGTGCTCGTTCTACTGTTAGCCCCTTCATTGTGCAGGAGATTGCTGATGCTCTTCAAGGCACAGATAAAATTGTACTTGTAAAAAATCCAGTTAACCCTGATTTGGCTCTTTGGCTTGGGGGGATAGAGCGTTTATACACAGCTGACATCAAAAAATTAGGTGTGATTCATCGTGGATTTTCAAGCTATGCCAAAACAAAATATCGCAACAACCCAGAATGGCAATTGGCAATTGAACTGCAAAATCGATTTCCCGATCTTCCATTAATTTGTGATCCATCTCACATCTGTGGGCGTCGTGATATTTTGCAAGACGTATCACAAACCGCCTTAGATTTGAACTTTGATGGTTTGATGATTGAAACCCATCGAGACCCTGACAATGCTTGGAGTGATGCTGCACAACAAATCATACCTGATAATCTTGTTCAAATGATGAAAGATCTTCGCATTCGTAAAACAACAGCAGAAGCTGAGAGCTATGTAAATAAGCTCGATACACTTCGAGCACAAATCGATGTCATCGACCACTCGATCCTTGAAACACTGGGAAAACGAATGAATATCTCTGTTGATATTGGTACACTAAAAAAAGAGCATAATGTTGCTGTTTTGCAATCCAACCGTTGGAATGAAATCCTTGGAAAGATGATTTTGGAAGGTGAAGGACATGGGTTGAGTGAAGAGTTTGTACTTCGTATGTTCAAAGCAATTCACCAGGAATCGATTAACCATCAGGAGAAGGTGATCAATACCTAATATTGAAAAGTCTTACCTTGTAAGCTGTGGAAGGAACGGTTTATAAATCGACAGGAAGTTGGTACAATGTGAAAACAGATACAGGTACACTGATATCTTGTCGCATAAAAGGTAAATTTCGAACAGATCAAATTTCAAGTACCAACCCTGTTGCAGTAGGTGATCGAGTGACCATTTCTATCGACGAAAATCCCGAAGAAGGAGTAATTCACCACATCCATGATCGGAAAAACTATATCGTTCGAAAATCGGTTAATCTGTCCAAGCAAATACATATTCTAGCTGCAAATATTGATATTGCATTTTTATTGATTACACTCAACAACCCTGTGACTTACCCTGCCTTTATCGATCGGTTTTTGGCTACCGCCAAGGCATTTGGAATTGAAGTTGTGTTGTTGTTCAACAAAGAAGATTCCTACACAAGCCAAGAGTTGACAGAAATGCGCCATCTTAAAGCAGTGTATGATGCCATCGGCTATCACTGTGTAGAAATTTCGGCCTTGAAAGGAACCAATGTCGATCAGGTAAAAATTCTAATGGCATCCAAAGTGTGTATGCTCTCTGGCCACAGTGGAGTGGGGAAATCAACCCTTGTCAACACACTTGCTCCGATGTTGAATATCAAAACCAAAGCGATTTCGGAGCAGCACAAGCAAGGGCAGCATACAACAACACATGCCGAATTACATGAGCTGGATTTTGGCGCAAAAATCATTGATACGCCAGGGATCAGGGGATTTGGTATGATTGCATTCTCCCCACAAGAATTGGGGGATTATTTTGTTGAATTTTTTGATTGTAAAGGCCAATGTAAATTCAACGACTGCCTGCACATAGACGAGCCAAAATGTGCAGTGAAAATAGCAGTAGCGTCTGGAGATATTGCTGCTTCACGTTATAAAAGTTACACCCAAATTCTTGCTGGTGAGGATCAACAGTATAGAACAGATTTTTAGAATTTATGAGGGTCGTTATTCAACGTGTTAGTGAAGCAAGTGTTCGAGTTGATGGAGAGATCGTAGGATCGATTTTCAAAGGGCTTTTGGTTTTTTTGGGTATTGCACATGATGATGACATGGAAGATGTGTCATGGTTGGTAAAAAAAACGA
>CAXGAP010000009.1:0-39025 GCA_964008075.1 uncultured Flavobacteriaceae bacterium | reverse complement strand
GAGAAGTTAAGCCCAATAGCGCAGATGGTACTGCCATTGGTGGGAGAGTATGTCGCCGCCTTCTTCGAACCCCTTCACAATCTTGAAGGGGTTTTTTATTTATATATTTTAATAATAATTTTAGCATTTCCAAAGATGGGTGTTTCAAAGAGTTTAGGTGTAATGATTTAGATATCAAAAAGGTATTGAAACTTGATATAGAGCTGACTGTTTTCTAGCCAAAAGTCTTTTCCAATCGATGGGTTGACTTCTGGCCTGCGATATCCATGACTGCCACCAGCATAAAATACTGTAAATGGATTGGGGTTCCACTTGAGTAAGGGTTGTATAAAAAATTTGTCATCAAAGCTGTTATATTCCCCAACAAAACGAAAGGATAGGTTGTTATTGAACTGATAATTTATTGTCGTACGACTCAATGATCCTTTAAAGTAGATACTCTGATCGACTTTACTCCTCAATTGACCATAACGAATGGTTGTTCGAATACTCAGTTTTGAATTGGGCTGGAAAGTACTAAACGAACCAGCATAAAAACGATCACCAACAGCTGGATTGTCCTCATCATACCAAAACTCCTCACCAACGGAAAAGTAAGCACCAATGCTGATCGCTTCGTTTGGATTATAGTTGTTCCACATTCTGAATTCTGTAACAGAACGACCCGTAAAACCCTCATAAACTTCCTTGATCGTATGGTTAAACCCCGTTCCAGTTCTAAAGTTTTTACGCCATACGATACGAGATTCCAAAGACAGACCTGCAAATTGTGGCAAGTCATCGATGGTATAGTCTAGGCTGCCATTGGCCTCTGCATTGAGATTTTGAATGAGTGAAGACTTGTCTTTTGGAAAGTAAGTATAACGCTGATTAAAGTTGAGGGTTTGCAAATTGTTTTGGGTAATAAACCCTAACGGTGCCTCATAATTTGGTGTCAAATAATTATAACTCAGGTTGCTTGTCCAACTGTTGGTGTTGCGTGTGAGGATTACACTCAATCCACTACCGGTTTTTGTCTCTCCGTCCAGTCTAACTGTTTTCCCACCCTCAACAGCCGGTGAGTCAATCCAACTGCTGATTGGTTCCTCAAGAGTGGAGAAATTGTACTCAAAATTGAGGTCAATGGTTTTTGTTAAGCCAATCAATCCGTTGATGCCAAACAATTGCCCGTGACCACCGTCTTTAAAAAATCGATTTGTTGATAGCAAACCGATTCTCCGTCCTTGGTCGTAAACCTGCTGATAACTCAATATGTTTGACCAGACTTCTTTGCCCACTCCACTATAGGATTTGTTTTGACCAGCCACAAGATATGGAGCGTTTTGATCATAGGCAGTTAACCAGTAGATGCGTTGATTTTTTCCTTGATGGATCAGTTTTGAGGATGCTATGGGGTTGTTGATCGATCGTGTATAAACTGCATTTTGCAACGATACGATAATATCATTTCCCTCATTAAAATATGGTCGTCGTTCGGGGTAAAACAAAGCAAATGTTTCGTTGACATCTATTTGAGACACATCTGCTTCGATCTGAGAAAAGTCAGGGTTGACGGCAAATTCTACGAATGTATTGCTATTGAGATCAAATAAACCACTGAGTCCTATATCTCCTTTGATTGGGTTTTGTGTGAAATTATCATTATCATTTCGCTCACCCGAATGCCCAGCATAGACATAGGGTAAGAGACTGGCTCTTTTTTTTAACAAAATGTTTCGTAAGACCAGCTCATCGGTGCTTTGACAAGCCACACATGTATTAGTACGATCATACGGAAAACTCAAGAATTGTGTTCTTATTGTTCCAACATAAGAGTTTCGACTAAAAACCAAGTTCCATCTTTGAGTATCGTCTGAGGAAAATGAAAAATTACGAATGGGGATGCGAAACTCCACATGGTAACTTTCTTTGTGTTTTGATGTGAAGGTCTCAAATGCCATATTGTAATCGTCACTACTACCATCAGGGAGTATTTTTATGTCAAATTGACTGCCTTCCGGATTGGAGCCTAATACAATCATCGCCCGACCGTCTCCATAGGTGTCAATACCGATGGCAACGTTTTCGTCATTATTGATTTCGTCTCTACTTCTTACAGATGATCGTAGGTTGCTCATATCTGCTTGTGCAATAAATCCAACCAATATATCAGTAGGAGTAGTGGTGATAAATACATCTGTGTCGTAGGAAGCTGCTACATTGTCTGCTGGCTCTATTTCATAACCAATTGAAAAGCGCGAAGCACCAGCCCACTCCAAAGAGTCAACCACTCCATCGATCAATGGCAGTTGGGCATGTAAATTGATACAAATCAGTAAAAAAAGCAGGTGATTTTTAATTTTGGAGTATGATTTTATTTGGCAAATATAATTGATTTGAAGGAGGATAAACTAGTATTTGAAAAGATGATTAACCAATTGACATTACTGCAAAAGAAATTCCCAATAGAATAGCAATGGTTTTAGTTTTGTTGAATCGATGTCCATCTGCACTTTCAAATAGGATGGTGGTTGATACGTGCAAAAACATTCCTGCAACCAATGCGCTCAACTCGATATAAGCATCGGAAAATATAGAATAGGAAGAGGATAGATAGGTGCCCATAGGGGTGGATGAACCAAAAATTAAAAAAAGTAAAGCAACTTGTATTTTGGGACGCTGTGATTGTAAGAGAAAAAAACTTAGAAGCATAGCAATGGGGAGTTTGTGTAAAAATACACCTATTGCCATATAATCATTATAATGCATTGGAATTCCCTCAAGAAGGGAGTGAAAACAGAGACTGATCCAAATCGCCCATGGAAGACCCGATGATTGAGTGATATCAATGTGCCCATGCTCTGCTCCTTTAGAAATCGATTCTAAAAATAACTGAAGAACCATACCACCCAACACCCAATAACCCACGACTAATCCATGAGATTGATATACATTTGGGAGCATTTCCAAAACAGTAATCGATAGAAGAAAAGCACCACTAAATGCAAGAATTAATTTGATCGAAGAAAGTTCTTTTGGTTTCCAAATCAAAATGGATAAACCACCAAGGACAACTGCAGCGATAGGAAGGATGTAGTTGTTCATTGAAAAATTAAGATTTGTCGGCTTGATTTTTCGCTGTCATAAGTGCTTAGTTGATAATCACCAAACAAATCGACCAACTCAAGATTTGCTTGTGCAAACAAATCGATAAAATCCTTGACTTCCAACAACTCTACCTCTTCTTGAAAATAAAAATCTTGTGCATTGACTTGAAATCGGATGTTTTTCTGAAGCCATTTTCCTTTTTGATGTCGTTGGATTGAAAATTCAATACCATCACGGATCAACTTTTCACTTTCAATTAGGTTGGAGAGAACCCACTTTGGGTTTAGATAATCGATTACGCCAACGCCATTTGGTGCCAGTTGGGCGCGAAAGGCTTTGAGGGTGCGAACATTGTCATTTGGGTTTTTGAAGTACCCAAAACTGGTAAACAAGTTGAGCAAATGGGAAAATTGTTTACCGATAGGTTCACGCATATCTTGCACCATAAATTGTACCTTTTCATCAATCCCTTTTCGTTTTGCAGTTTCATGTGCAAACTTAATGTTTTTTGGAGACAGATCGATGCCAGTGATTTCATACCCGTGACGATGAATTTCCAGCGAATGACGCCCTCGACCACAAGCAACATCTAGGATTGTTGCATCATCTTTGGGCTGTATCAAATCGATGAGTCGTGCAATAAAAGCAGCTGCCTCTTGGTGATCCCTGTGCGCATATAGACTATGATAGTAGGTAGAGTCAAACCACGAAGCAAACCATTCCTTTTTGTTTTGCATAAATGCAAAAGTAGGTAATAGTATTCTATTGTTAGTAATGAGATTGACTACCTTTGTACCTATGAAACAAGTCCAGTTTGAAATGGTTGCCAAAACACTGTTTGGTCTCGAACAAGTATTGGAAAATGAACTCAAATTATTAGGTGCCACATCAGTTAAGCAGGGTATTCGAAATGTCCGTTTTACAGGTGATACTGGATTTATGTACAAAGCAAATCTCTGCTGTCGTACAGCTATTCGCATTTTGAAGCCCATTTATTTTGATCATGTGAAGTCAGCCGACACTTATTATCATAGTCTCTCTCAACTGCCGTGGGAAGACTATATGACGCTCGACACAACATTTTCTATACATGTCACTCAATCGGTACCCATATTTCGCAATACCATGTTTGCTGCTCAACGCGCTAAAGATGCCCTTGTCGATCGTTTTCGTAAACGAGAGGGTAAACGCCCCAGTGTTGGGAGAGAACAACCTGCTATTACTTTTTTTGTGCACCTCTCTCAAATAGGCATGGAAGTATCGATAGATAGTTCAGGCGCACCACTCAATCAACGAGGGTATCGAACCGAAACTAATATTGCTCCGATCAATGAAGTACTTGCCGCTGGACTTATCGCCCTTTCAGGATGGAAACACACAACACCCATGTTAGACCCCATGTGTGGGAGTGGTACTATACTAATCGAAGCAGCCATGCAGGCATGTAGTATTCCCTCCCAAATTAACCGAAAAGAATTTGCTTTTGAGAAATGGAACGACTACGATCAGGACTTATTTGTGACGATTCGTAAGGCCATGCTCAACAGGGTAAAAGAATGTTTTGTTCCACTTGTAGGCTATGACATGGCACCCTCAGCAGTGCGCAAAGCCAAACAAAATATCGAAGCTGCCAATTTGTCGGACTATATCAGTATTGGTAGAAGAGACTTTTTTAAGACTCAAAAAGAACACCCTGATCAACATTTACACTTGCTGACCAACCCACCCTACGGCGAACGTCTAGCAGTCGATGCCCAACTGTTTTACAAGCAAATGGGTGATACTTTTAAACAAAACTACCCAAACACTGATGTTTGGATGATCACTTCTAGTATGGAAGGATTGAAAAGCTTTGGTTTGCGAACATCAAGGAAAATAAAATTGTTTAATGGCAAACTTGAAAGCCGGTTGGTCCATTTTCCCATTTATGCAGGAAGTGCTTCTCGTTAGCCTGATACACACTGGTGGTATATCTTTCTCTTCCGCTTGATTTTTGATTGAACAGATGATGATGTTAGCACAAATACAACTACTCTGTGTGTCAATGGTTGTCAATGGTAATGGCGTATCACTCGATATGTCAAAGCAAACGCCAACCTTGAAAAAGAACGTTCGATAATAATGCTGGTAAAAACCCAATGAAAATACATCGGCAGTTTGTACTAGACTGAATTATGATTAAAGAGCATTTCAGATCGTTTGACCACCGAAGAGCAACTATGAACACATATTATTCGACGAGTAATTTTCGAATGATTTTGTGTCCATCTGTTGTTGTTAATTCTACAAAATACAAGCCTTTAGAATGATTTGTGAAGTCAATAGTATGTGTACTGCTAATTATGGATTTGCTATCGTAAACTCGCTTACTATCTAAACCAAAGATGTTGATGTCATTGATTTTAAACTTACCTGAATTGTTGATGGTAATGACATCTTTAGTAGGGTTGGGATAGATTGTGATATAATGATCAAAATCATTAGTTAAACTCAGTGTAGTTCCTTCAATAATAAAGTCATCAATAACTGCACCCTCTTCGTGTACATATTGATCTGAAATAATATTAAAGCGAAAGATGACATTTGCTACAAGCATTTCTTGTGTCAAGGAATATTCCTTTAGTTTTAAAGTTGTGTCAAAACCATTAAAAGTATCTACATTTGTCCAATTTAATCCTCCATTTACTGAGTAGTCGAAGTATAAATAATCATAATCTGTTTCAAGATTATAGCCAATATAAAATTTGACTGATCCACTTTCAAAAATTGATAAATCAAAACAAGGAGACACTAATTTTGAATTAGAGTTTTCAGGATAATTACCTGATAGATTTGTAGCATATGCATTTGATCCGGAAATAACCTGATTTAAAATATTACCATCTGGAATTCCTTTTTCCCAAAGGGCATCTCCAACGATAATCCAGTCATCCTCAATCGTTTCAAAAGTATAGGTTGTATTGCTTTGTCCACCATAATTGGGAGGATTGTCAGTCTCAAATTCTATATTCATACTGTTATTCTCAATGAAGGTCTCATTTTGGTATGATAATTCAACAATGAAATTATTTATTCCAATGATAGGATCATCTTGAATATTCAATGGAAGATTTAATACTTCACCAGCTGCTAAGTTTCCTGTCCAATTGTCTACTCCTTGGAAAACATTATTCAGTGAGCTTTCATAAGAAAAAGAAGTGATTGGCGAGGTACCATTGTTATAAACTTTTATACTGGCATTTAAAAGATTTTGACACCTGAAGTCTGAATCAATTTGTGTATTAATGTCTAACAAGTCCAAGTCATGGGTTGGTCGTAATACAGGTGGAATAGGTGTTTGCCAAACACCACGGCCGTATGTTGAAATAGTTAAAATATTATCATTTGAATTAATTTCCATGTCAGATACTTTTACATTTGGTAGGTTTTCTGAAATCGATACCCAGCTATTTAATGTATTGTCTTTATAATAAACTCCTAACAGAGTGCCTAAGTATAAAGCGTCATTATCACTGTATGACTGATGTGCCAAACTAACGTTTGCCTCTGCTGGCAAGTCAGAACTTAAATTTACAAAACTATCACCTCCATCATTTGATTCAAAAAGCTCTTGAGAACTAATTACCCATAAAGTATTGCTATCAGAATTATGAACCTCTATATCTCTGATGTAATAATAATCAGTTGATAAGATTAACTCAAATGTTTTCCCTCGATCATTACTCTTGAAAACTTCATTGTAAGTAGCTGCATAAATAATATTTGTGTTGTTTGGATCCATCTCTAAATGTCTCAGTAAAGATCCAAAATTATGGTTGGAGACAGAATCCCAATTATTGTCATTTAATATGTACAATTGATCAAACCCAGAATAAAGTTCTCCGTTTTTTGCAAATTGAAGAGGAGTTTCCCACTGGCCTTCCACAGGGCCACTAGCTATATACATATTACTTGTTTGACCCCCACTTGTAGTTACAGAAAGTTGAGATCCATATTGAGTAAATCCATAATAAGTATCTTCGTCAAATGGATCGACAGCTGTACCCATACCATCGCCTCCGTGATAACTGTTCCATGTTCCTACAGAAAAACCAAAACCACCACAGTCTTGAAGCCCACTGGCAAGTTTTGATGAGTTTGGTTTTGAGGTAGCAACAGAGTAAATTTGAGAGATAGATAAAGTGTTGCTTAAATCTTCGAAATTATCACCATTATCGGATGAGCGATAAATTCCCCCGTCAGTGCCTGCATAAAGATCACCTTCAAAGTATCTCAAGAAATGAATATCAGCATGTGTAAAGGATTCATCTCTAACCCACCACCTGTTAAGCTGGTTAAAATCGTTACCACCATCAATAGATTTCCATATATCTAAAACCCCAACAAAAACAATATCAGGGTCATCATCTGCTACAGTTAATGCCATATCATACCAGGATTGACCACTTTGAAAAATATCATCATTTTCAGCAGTTTTTGTAAAATCAGATCCTGAGTTATCAGAAACGTATAGCCCTTGAAAAGAATTACGTCCCTCATATGTTCCATCACCATTATCATAGGCGGAAAGTACATATACTTTTTCTGAATCAGCTTTTGTAACTTCTAAAACAATACGATTCGAGTTTTCGGGAATAGATGGGCTTATTGAAAAACTCTCACCAGCATCAATTGATTTGTAAAATCTAGAAATACCATCTTGGTCATAACCAACAGCATAAATTGTAAGTGTTTCACCGTTAGAAATATCCAAATCACTAAGTGGCTTGAAACGAAAATCTTCAATAATTCCAGGTAGTTTAATAGTCCATGAATCTCCTCCATCTATAGATTTTTGAAGTCCATCAGTTGAGGCGACCCAAATTGTATTATTATCATAAGGATCTATAAAAATTTCATTTGTTGTTTTGTAGTTTGTCCAATTGTATTCAAGACCAGTCGAATTCCATGACAAACCGCCATCTAAACTTTTCATAACTCCTACACTATATGAGTCACCAGCATCATCGTCACCTGTTGCTATATAAATTATGTTGTTATCAATTGGGTCGATGGCAATTCCAGAAACCCCAATTTGTGGTAGATGGTCTGTAAGTGGGTGCCAATTAACACCATTATCAGAAGATTTCCATAATCCTCCTGCTGGTGCACCTACATAAATTGTTTGCGAGTCTAGAGGATCTTTAATTATTGTATTTAATCTTCCTTGGCCACTAGTAGTGGTTGCAGAGTTAGCAACTTTAGCAGGGCCAATGTTAGACCATGATGGTATTGGAACATTTGGTTGGTTTAGTTGACTGGCTAAAACTTCATTTTTCTTCTTTTTCTCCCATGCTTCCCATAATACAGCAGGTGGTGCTATGGTTCCATCTTTTTGTAGATAATTTTCCCAGTGATTTGCCCAGCGTTTGAAGGGCTTATATCCACTTCCTTTTTTGGTAAAATCCCTTCCTTCCCAATAACTATCAAACTCTTGCACAATTTTAGACAAAATTGGGGCTATCTCTTGCTTAGATTGTCGCACAAATCCTGTGGAAGGATCTGTTGAAGCTACAAAACTTTTGGTATATGGGTTGGTGGGACTAATTACTTGTCCCAATGCGATGAAAGGCAGTATAGTAAATAAAATGTTTTTTTTCAAAACACTGGTTTTATTAATGTATTAAAATAAATCAGGGCGAAGTTTTTTTGTTCGGTTCAAGGCTTGCTCTTCACGCCATTGCTCTACTTTTGGGGTATTTCCAGACGTAAGTATTTCAGGTACTTGATGTCCTTTATAATCAGCTGGTCGCGTGTAAATTGGAGGGGCTAGTAAGTTGTCTTGAAAAGAGTCTGTGAGTGCTGAGGTTTCGTTGCCAAGCACTCCAGGGATCAATCTTATCATGGCATCACAAAACACAGCTGCCGCGAGTTCTCCACCAGACAAAACATAGTCCCCAACTGAAATTTCATCTGTTATAAACAAATCTCTCGCGCGTTGATCAACCCCTTTGTAATGCCCACACAAAATGATTATATTCTTATATAGCGAAAAATGATTTACAGTTTTTTGGTTGAGTTGTTGTCCATCGGGTGTCATGTAAACTACAGCATCGTACTTGCGTTGTGCTTGAAGGGATTCGATGCATTTGGCGATAGGCTCAATCATTAACACCATCCCAGCACCTCCACCATAAGGATAATCATCCACCTGATTGTAGCGATTCGATGAATAATCTCTGATATTGTGGATATGAACCTCTACACGATTTGCGTCTTGTGCACGCTTGAGGATTGATGCCTCAAATGGACTCTCTAAAAGTTCGGGAACAACAGAAAGGATGTCGATGCGCATAAAGCAAAGATGAAGATTTTAAATGACTTCTCTAAAAAACATTGTAAACAGTGGTTATAGATAAAGTCAATCAATCGAAAAAGAATCGAAAACGCTCTTGTTCCTTATTCATAAATTCGATTTCATAAATCTGACTTTCATTTATTTTTAACAAATCTTCAGTCGACCGAATTTCCTTACCATTGATTGATTGAATCAATATCCCTTGACCAATTCCACGTCTGAGCAAACGCTCATTTCGGTTGCTGGAAATTTTTACGCCTTCAGAAACTCCAAAGACTTCAGCTTCACTGGGTGTGATGTCTTTGAGGCGCATTCCAAAGTAGTCAACAAATGGATTTGGCTTGAGTGTGACAATAGTTGTGCGTTTCTCTCCGTTTCGCAAATATGTTACTTTTACTTTATCATCGGGGCGTTTGCTATTTAGGTAGCCAGTCATATCGGCAAAGGATCGCACCTTGGTATTATCCACACCAATAATGATGTCTTCTGCTTGTAGTCCAGCTTCTTTGGCACCCATGCCATCTTCTACGTTTACGATATAAAAACCTTCTGTCGTGTCTAGATCGTACTCTTTTGAAAATCGATTGTTAATCCCATTCCCACTCACACCAAGCAGTGCTTTTTGCACACCGCCATATTCAATGATATCTTCATAGACCTTTCGTGCGATATTACTAGGCACGGCAAAAGAATATCCAATAAAAGTACCCATACCATTACTGGTGATTGCTGTATTGATGCCAATCAAATCACCAATGGTGTTGACCAAAGCACCTCCACTATTTCCTGAATTTACAGCAGCATCGGTTTGTATAAACGATTGGTTTGAAGTGTCATTGGGGTTGAGGTCACGTGCCTTGGCGCTGATGATTCCAGCGGTCACTGTTGAATTAAGGTTAAAAGGATTGCCAACTGCAAGAACCCACTCGCCAATGCGGGTTTGATCCGAATCTGCAAAACGAACATATGGGAAAGGTTCAGAACCAATAATCTTCAATACAGCGATATCTGAGCTCGGATCAGTACCAATCAACTCGGCAGCAAAAACACGATTGTCATTTGTTGTGACTTCAATTTGGTCAGCGTCTTCAATCACGTGATTGTTGGTAATCAAGTATCCATCTGGAGAAACAATAACACCAGACCCCATTCCAATACGAGGGTATTTTTTTGGTGAATCATAGAATAAATCCCATAAACTGTATGATTGTCTGTTGTTTTTTGCTGTGTTTGTGATATGAACAACAGCGTCGATTGTTCGATCAACAGCCACTGTAAAGTCAGTGTTTTCTGCTGAATCCCTGACAACAGCTGGTGTTGAATAGGATGTTTCAACCATAGGCGTTGCAGGCTGTGTCACAATGACTTCAGTCGATGAAAAGAAAAAATGATAAACACCTATGAGAAATACAGCAGTTGAAAATGAGAGTAGTAATTGACGATATATTGATGACATAACGATTAATTTATATCACAAATTTAGCAGATATCATGCCAAATTTTAATATTTTAACTTCGTTTTAACATCCTTTTGTCTCAGAAAATTTAGCAATATATTTACGCCGTGAAAATCCCTTTTTATAAATATCAAGGTACAGGAAATGATTTTGTGATGATCGATAATCGCAATGATGATTTTCCTAGTTCCAATCATAAAATGATTTCAACCCTTTGCGATCGTCGTTTTGGCATTGGGGCTGATGGTGTGATCCTATTGCAAAAACATGAGAAAGTCGATTTTATAATGCATTATTTTAATGCTGATGGAAAACCCGGTTCGTTTTGTGGTAACGGCGGTAGGTGTATTGTTGCTTTTGCAAAACAATTGGGAATCATCGACAGAAAAACTATTTTTGCAGCATATGACGGACTTCACGAAGCAACAATCGTTGATAATGTGGTTTCACTATCTATGGCAGACGTCAATCATGTTTCAGTTTATCCAAAACATGTTTTTTTAGATACCGGCTCACCACATCACGTAGCTTTTGTTACAAACACAATAAAGTTGGATGTGCCAACACAAGGTGCTTTGATTGCTCACAATAAAACCTATGGTATTGAAGGTTCCAACGTAAATTTTGTTAGTGTTGACAGTGAAGATTACATTACTGTTCGGACTTTTGAAAGGGGTGTTGAAGATGAAACTTTATCATGTGGTACAGGTGTAATTGCTGCTGTCTTGGCAGCATTTTCAACTGATAAAATAAAGCTCAATCAAATTCAAGTTCAGACACCAGGAGGACTTTTAAGAGTATCTTTTCAAAAGCAAAAAGATAGCTTTACTGATATTGTTTTAACAGGTCCAACCGAGCTGGTATACAGTGGAACAATATATCATTAATCAATGTTACAATCGATCAAAAAGTCTTTTCGATTTGCGGTATTTTCTGTCGTAATGTTTGTTTTAGCTTTTATAATAGTGTTTTACTTTCCCAACTCCAGCGTAGATGACGATGGTCAGTCGATCTTTGTGCCAACTGGGACCACTTTTGATGAGCTCAAAGAGATTATACAACCCCATATCAAAAGTTCAACCACTTTTTCAATTGCTACAATCGCAAAACGTTTCGATACACCTCGAGTAGGTCATTTTAGGATTAAACCGGGTATGGGCAACCAGAAAATCATCAATAATTTACGCTCTAAAAATACACCAATTCAGGTTGTTTTTAATAATCAGCAAACAGTTGAGCACTTAGTGGGACGT
The DNA here is from genome assembly GCA_964008075.1 of uncultured Flavobacteriaceae bacterium. GTDB lineage: Bacteria > Bacteroidota > Bacteroidia > Flavobacteriales > Flavobacteriaceae > UBA724. Next base: position 26,891 of record CAXGAP010000009.1, on the reverse strand, counting down.
GTTGCTGAACAAATCGAAATAGATAGCCTTACACTTCTCAATCAAATTAAAAGCGAACGTTTCTCAAATGCTGTTAAGCTAAGCAGTGAAGAACTCTTAAGTTTGTTTTTACCAAATTCCTATGAGATGTATTGGAATATTTCTGCAACTGATTTTTGCGATCGCATGCTAGTTGAAAACGATCGATTTTGGGACTCTGGCAGAGAATTAAAGCGTAAAAAGCTCAAGCTAAGCAGACCTGAAGTGATCACTCTTGCAGCCATTGTCAATGAGGAAACTAAAAAAGTGGATGAGCGTTCTCGTGTGGCGGGGGTATATCTCAATCGATTGCGAAAAGGCATGAAACTACAAGCCGACCCAACAATTGTCTATGCTATGAAGCGCAAAGCCAATAATTTCGATTTGTTTGTTAGGCGTGTTCTTTATAAAGATTTACAAATAAACTCGCCTTATAATACCTACATAAACAGAGGATTACCACCTGGTCCAATCACTATGCCAGACGTGAGTTCAATAGATGCAGTGCTCAATGCAGAGTCTCACAATTATCTTTATTTTGTTGCTGACCCAAGCAACTTTGGTTATCATTTGTTTGCGAGTACTTACAATCAGCACCTTGCAAATCGAGATACATATATACGTTGGCTCAATAAGAGTCGCATTACGCGCTAGGTAGTAAGTACAAAAAGATACATGGTCGCTTATTAAGATAAAGTTCTACTTTAGTCCACTCAGAAACTTCTTTTGTTAGTATCATTTCTGTTGGTAGACTCAAATCGCATGCAACGCTTAACAAGGTATGAGCAGACAGTTGTTCGACTAGCATTTCAAAGCTTCGCATATTGCGATAAGGCGTTTCAATAAAAATTTGTGTTTGATTGTTTATAAAAGAAAGATGTTCATATTTTTTGATTGCCTTTCTACACTCTTGCTTGTCAATTGGGAGATAGCCATGAAATGCAAATTGCTGACCATTCAGTCCAGATGCCATTATCGCCAAAATAATGGAAGAAGGTCCTACAAGTGGGCAAACCTCAATTTGAGATTGATGTGCGAGAAGCACCAAGTCGGCGCCAGGATCTGCAACGCCAGGGCAGCCAGCATCAGAGATTAGAGCCATATCATACCCTGCCATGCAAGGGTCTAGAATCCTAATCAACTCCTGTTGGGTTGTGTGTTTGTTGAGCTTTTGAATATTTAGCTTGTCTTGCGATTTATTTGGACACCAACTTTTGATATATGCACGACCGATTTTTTCTTTTTCAAAAACAAAAAAATCAATCGAATCGATGATTTCCCCGATGGATTTTGACATTACATCAATGGGATTGTTGTGGCCTAGGGTGTTTGGAACCAAATAAAGCTTTGCAGTGGATTTAACCATCGTTTTCCTCCCATTTTTTTACAATGCGATCGCATGCATTATTGACCATATCAAATACTTTTAGAAAGTCATCATCACTACCATAATATGGGTCAGGTACAGGGATTAAGCCCATGTCTGCTGCCTCACAAATCAACTCTACTTTGTCAACCTCTGCAGGGGTATTTGCTTTTGCAACAACGTCTCTGTAGTTCTGTCGATCCATAACATAAATATGATCAAAATCGCCAAAATCCTTGGTTTCAAATTTTCGTGCACTTTGATAACGAATATCGATTCCATTTTGCTTGGCAACTTCAATCGATCTAGGGTCTGGAGGACTCGTAATGTGATATGATCCAGTTCCTGCAGAATCAACAAAAGAGCCAGGGAGCTTATGCGCCATAATTCCATGGGCGAGTGGAGAACGACAGATATTTCCCAAGCACACCATAAGGATTCGCTTGGTCATGGGTTTTAATTTGAGAATTTCTTGGTAAGGTCTTCGACGTACTTACGAAATTGTTTGTCGGTAAATGCCAAATTGTCAACTGTTTTGCAAGCGTGAAGCACTGTCGCATGATCGCGATGACCGATTTGCTGACCAATGTTGGCTAAAGAAGCCTTAGTTAGTTTTTTGGCAAAAAACATAGCCAATTGTCTTGCTTGTACAATGTGGCGTTTACGTGTTTTTGACTGTAGTGTGGTCACATCCATTTTGAAATAATCAGAAACTACTTTTTGGATGTAATCGATTGAAATTTCACGTTTGGTGTTTCTGACAAATTTCTCAACTACTTGCTTAGCAAGTTCAGGTGTTACTTCCAGTTTGTTAAAGGAAGACTGAGCGATTAAAGAGATGATAGCTCCCTCAAGCTCACGTATATTTGTTTTGACTGACTTGGCCACATACGAAATAATGTCGTCTGACAATTCAACACCATCTCTATACAATTTGTTTTTTAAAATTGAAACACGCGTTTCATAATCAGGTTTTTGGAGTTCAGCAGAAAGCCCCCACTTAAATCGGGATAGTAATCGCTGCTCTATGTCTTGCATATCAACTGGTGCTTTGTCAGAAGTTAGGATGACCTGTTTTCCATTTTGATGTAAGTGGTTGAAAATATGAAAGAACACATCTTGCGTCCCAGACTTTCCTGAAAAAAACTGTACGTCATCAATGATTAATACATCGATGAGTTGGTAGAAGTGAATGAAGTCATTCCTATTGTTTTTCTTTATGGCGTCAATGTATTGTTGGGTAAATTTTTCAGCAGAAATATATAGCACAGTTTTCTCAGGATAATTTTCCTTGACTTGAACACCAACGGCGTGTGCAAGATGAGTTTTCCCCAAACCAACGCCTCCAAAAATAAGTAAAGGGTTGAAGGACGTACCACCTGGTCGATTAGCTACTGCAATACCAGCGGATCGTGCAAGTCGGTTGGAGTCGCCTTCCAAAAAATTGTCAAAATTATAGTTGGCATTTAATTGAGATTCAATTTTGAGGTTGCGAATTCCGGGGATTATAAATGGGTTTTTAAGCCCATATGTTTCACCTTGACTTGGCGCTTCAATACTTTGATTGTCAATTCCATTTCGACTAATACTAGGTATTTTTTGTGTAAAGGGAAGCTTACTGCCGTAGGTGTTTTCCATTCTGATAATGTACACCAGTCGTGCATCATCACCGAGTTCTTTATGGAGCGAAGTTTTTAGAATTTTGATGTAATGCTCTTCAATCCATTCGTAGAAAAATTTACTTGGCACTTCTATGTTCAATGCGTTATCATTTAACTTCACTGGCACAATAGGTTTAAACCAAGTCTTAAATGCTTGTGGATCGATATTGTCCTCAACAAAATCTAAGCATTTTTCCCAAACAGATTCAGCAGTTTGCTGCATTATAAGTCGTGTTTTTTATTTTCTATGGGGACTTTTGAAAATATTTTATTTAAAACTTTGTAACAAATATGCATTGAAAAAAAATGAAAAAAAACTTTTTTAGTATTGAATTTTAAGAAACTTTTGTGCATCTTATGGACGAACAAATTAATTTACTTTTGTAAGAAAATCCTTATTGTGTGTAAGAAAAAATTCATCCTTAAATTAAAAACTCGCTATGCGGAAACTGATCAAATGGGTGTCATTCACCATGGTAGTTATGCTACTTATTTTGAGCTTGCAAGAATCGAATGGTTACGCTCCTTAGGGTTAAGTTATGCAAAGCTAGAAAAGCAAGGCATACTGCTGCCAGTGTTATCACTTTCTACAGAGTTCAAACATCCATTATATTTTGATGATGCGATCGAAATTGAAATCTGTATAGATCAAAAACCGAGTTCTATTATTGACTTCTCCTATTCCATTTATAATCATGACAAAAGACTTTGTACAACTGCCAAAACCCGATTAACTTTTGTCAGTGCTGAGACCAAAAAAATCATGCGTTGTCCAGCGTTTTTTATTGATGCTATTAGTGATTGACCCACACTTCCAAAACATCTCCATCTAGCTCAGCAACCGATGCTGGTGCGTTGGTAAATGATGATGTGTCTGGTGCCAATATCCCATCTCCAAATGTTCCCTGCCCTGTGAATACTTTTGCCTCATCCCACATGCCAGCATCAATGAAATACTGAAGCGTTTTGGCACCACCCTCTACCAAAACGGATTGTATGTTTTTGAGATATAAGTCGCTCAAAATTTGTTCCAATCCACTGTTGGAAAAATCTATAGAAACATAGTTTATATGTTTATCGACTCGCGAATGATTATTTGTGTAAACGATCACTTTTTGATCGGCTGCAAACAGTTTGGCATTACGATTTATCTTTTCATTTGGGTCGATCAGAATTCGAGTGGGAGAGGGGCCATCAATTCGCCTGGTGGTTAAGGCGGGGTTATCGTCAACAGCAGTTTGGCTCCCAATTAAAATCGATTGTTCTTCAGCGCGCCATTGATGTGCCAATGTTCTCGAAATTGAATTGCTGATCCAAACAGGTAAATTGTTTTTTTTGTGCTTTGGAGCAATGTATCCATCTTTTGTTTTTACCCATTTTAATATCACATAAGGACGTTTGTTGTGGATCGCAGTGAGGAAACGTTTGTTGAGTGATTTGCAAGACTCCTCTTCCACGCCAAGGTCAACTTTTATGCCTGCATTGCGTAGTTTCTCAACCCCCTGTCCATTTACTTTTTCAAATGGGTCAAGCATTCCAACAACCACATGCCGAATACCACTTTGAATAATTAAATCTGTACAAGGTGGGGTTTTGCCATGATGACTACAAGGCTCTAAATTGACATATAAAGTGGATGTTGGCAAAGTACTCGTATCTTGAACAGAACGAATGGCGTATACTTCTGCATGTGGTTCTCCCGCTTTTTGATGCCAACCCGATCCAATGACCTTATTGTTGGACACAACGACAGACCCAACCAGTGGGTTGGGAAAGGTGTTTCCTAGCCCTCGCTGTGCCAGCTCGATACATTTGTTCATAAATTTGGAGTGACTCATACCAAATTTGATTGTAAATTTAAACAACAAAAATAAGCTAAAGAAATGGCAACAGACCAATGGGAGATTCGTTTGGTGCGTCCTGAGGATAATGTTATTTTGGCACAAGTCTTACGAGAGGTGCTGATCGAAATGAAGGTTCCATTCGATGGAACTGCTTTATCCGACCCCGAAGTCGATGCAATGTATGATGCCTATCAATATGTAAACGCCGATTATTGGGTCGTGTGTTATCGAAATCGTATTTTGGGAGGTGCTGGTATTGCACCCTTGCGTAATGGACCTGATGGGTATTGTGAGTTGCAAAAAATGTATTTTCTTCCAAAGGCAAGAGGAAATGGGTTGGGTAGTCAAATGATGCACAAATGTTTGCAACAAGCCCAGAGGTTTGGCTTTACAGATTGCTATCTTGAAACAATGCCGAATATGATGCACGCTCAAAAACTATATCAAAAATTTGGATTTGAATATATCGAACATCCACTAGGCAATACTGGTCATTGTTCTTGTCCTGTATGGATGGTTAAATCGTTGCGAGATGACACATAAGGAATTTCGATTATTTTTTGATAAAAAGATGACTGCTGTCTATCCAAAAACAGAGGTCGATTCTCTATATGCCCAACTGGTAGAGTTTGCCCTCAAAAGGAGTCGTGCTGAGATGATTTTAAATAGTGATGAAATAATAGAGAAAAATAGCCTTAGGAACTTGGTTGAATATATCACTCGACTTGAAAAAAAAGAACCGATACAATATATAACAGGACAAGTCACTTTTGCAGAAGTACCTGTCAATGTCAATAATAATGTATTGATTCCAAGACCCGAAACAGAGAGTTTGGTCTATTGGATGAAAGAGCAAGAACAACAGAACTCCAGTGTTTTAGATATCTGCACAGGAAGTGGCTGCATCGCTTTTGCACTCGAAAAACATTTGAACGCCAAAGTCAATGCTTGGGACATCTCTCACAAAGCAATTCAACTTGCAAAGCAAACAGCAAAGTCGATTGGATCGTCTGTAAACTTTTCAAATGTTGATATACTTTCAACAATTGATACCGAACAGAGATGGGACATTATCGTTTCGAATCCTCCTTATGTATTGGAAGAGGAAAGAGTAGAAATCGGTGACAATGTACTCCATTACGAACCCCACTTGGCACTGTTTACAGCTGCCGACGATTCGATACAATTTTATCGTGCAATCATCCAATTTGCTGCAAAACACTTATGTCCTGGTGGAAGACTGTATTTTGAGATAAACCCAAAGACTTTTGAGCAGGTGATATCGTTTTTAAAAGTGATGAAATTTGTCGATATTGTAGTCGAAAATGATATAGGAAACACTGCCCGAATGTTGGTCGCGAAAACTACAAAATGAAACAAATCAGGGAGCATGTACTGGCTTTGCGCAAGGCCCTGCACGATCACAACTACAGATACTATGTGCTAGACGATCCAATCATCAGTGATTATGAGTTTGATCAAAAGCTACGAGAGTTAGCCGATCTTGAAAAACAATATCCCGAGTTTTTCGATCCCAATTCACCCACCCTGCGTGTTGGAGGAACAATCAATAAAAATTTCCCAACGATCACGCACGAGTTTCCGATGTACTCGTTGGACAATGCCTATAACGAACAAGAACTATGTGATTGGGAAAAACGAATTCAAAAACGACTCGGAACAGATGCTGTTACATACACCTGTGAACTCAAATTTGATGGTGTTTCCATCAGCTTGACTTACGAGAATGGTATGTTGGAACAAGCAGTGACTAGAGGAGATGGTACACAAGGTGATGAAGTCACTCAAAATATTCGTACAATCCCCACAGTTCCTCTCCAATTGCGTGGAGACTTCACTGATCGTTTTGCCATTAGAGGTGAAATTGTATTGCCAATTGATGGATTCAACAAAATGAATGAAGAACGAGTGGCCCTGGGAGAAGAGCCCTACAGAAACCCTCGTAACACAGCTTCAGGTACATTAAAATTGCAAAACAGTTCGATGGTTGCCAAGCGTCCTCTACAGTGTTTTTTGTATCAAATGATTGCAGATCGAAGTTTATTTTCCACCCAACTAGAGAGTCTTCAAACAGCACGAAAACTGGGATTTCATGTTCCTGAGCATTACACGCTTGCATCATCGATTGATGAAGTCATGCATTTTATTTCACACTGGGAGAAAGATCGTTCAAACCTTCCCTTCGAAATCGATGGCATTGTCATCAAGGTTAATAACATATCTCAACAAGACGAATTGGGCTACACATCCAAATCTCCAAGATGGGCAATTGCATATAAGTTTAAGGCAGAAAGCACCTATGCTATTTTAGAATCTGTTCAATTCCAAGTTGGTCGAACTGGGGCAATCACGCCAGTTGCAGTACTCGATCCTGTAGTATTGGGTGGAACTGTTGTCAAGAGAGCCTCCTTGCACAATGCAGACCAAATCGAAAAACTCGATTTGTATTATGGTGATTCGGTAGCGATTGAAAAAGGTGGCGAAATTATTCCAAAGATCACATCTGTCGATCGAAACAAAAGGAGTATTGAAGCCAAGAAAGTATTGTATGCGAGCCATTGTCCCGATTGTCAAACAGAATTGATAAGAATTGAAGGCGAGGCAGATCATTATTGTCCAAACCATGAAGGTTGTCCAACCCAAATTGTGGGGAGAATCCAACACTTTATTTCTCGCAAGGCGATGAATATATATGGCCTTGGTAGTGAAACAATTGAACTGCTATATCAACAGCGATTGATTGTCTCGTATGCAGATTTATATGCATTGACCTACGATCAACTTATTCCTTTGGAAAGAATGGCCGACAAATCAGTCCAAAACATATTGGACGCCATTGAGGAGTCGAAAAAAGTACCTTTCGAGCGATTGCTTTTTGCTTTGGGCATTCGATATGTTGGACAAACAGTTGCCAAAAAGCTGGCTTATCATTTTGGTTCAATCGATGCACTCGCCAAGGCAGATGTCGATACACTTGTTGAGGTTGAGGAAATTGGCTCTAGAATTGCAGAAAGTGTCGTAGATTTTTTTACCTCACTCACAAACATCCAAATCATAGACCAACTAAAAATGTATGGGCTGCAATTCGAAAGTAAGTTGTGCGAGCATCAACCAATTTCAAACACACTTTCAGGTCAATCATTTGTTATTTCTGGAGTATTTAGTTCGTATAGTCGAGATGAAATCAAAAAGTTGATTGAAGATCATGGGGGTAAAATTTCAGGGTCCTTATCTTCAAAAACAACCTATCTGCTTGCAGGAGAAAATATGGGTCCAAAAAAGCGAATCAAAGCTGTCGAGCTAGGCATATCCGTTATTGATGAGGTAAGCTTTCTATCGATGATTTCTTCTTAATGTTATAAATATAACATTTTGTTTTCTTTTTAAAAAAGAATCGAAATTATCATGTTTTGAACAGTGGAATCACTAATTTTGCTCACTGAAAATGTTTATAAATCGAGTTGTTGAAAAAGCTCTAGATGAGCTTTCGAGTCGTACAGTAAATAAGCCTGATGCTGTTCGGTCTGTCATTTGTTTGATTGATTTGAGCATCTTGAATGAGCCAAATTTGAACAACTATATCGTAGAGATTTTCGGAATAAAAAAGAATAAAATCATGACTGTGTATTATGCGCCAAAGCAATCGAAAGAATTAACATCCTACAGTCCTTTGCTTTGCAATCGCCACCTGCATTGGGATGGCACACTTATTCATCCGATGAAGAAGAGGATTATGTCCAAAAAATATGATTTGTTGTTCAATTTTTTTATGAATGACAATCGCACGCTACAGTCTATTTCTTCTCACGTAAAAGCAGATTTTAGAGTTGGCTATGCAACAGTCGATCACAGACTGAATGACTTGATGCTTGGAAATGAAAACAATTCAGCTGAGCTATTTTTTAACACTTTCAATAACTTTTTCTTTAAAATCAGCACTGAATGAGCAAGTCCCAATTTAGTGGAACTGGAGTTGCAGTCGTCACTCCATTTACTTCAAGTTTTGAGGTAGATTATAAGTCTCTTCGTCAACTCATTGATTATTTGATTGAAAATGATATCGATTATTTGGTGGCTATGGGTACAACTGCAGAGTCATCAACCATTTCTGTTAAAGAGAAGAAACAGATTTTTGACTGTTTTATCGAAACAACTGCCAATCGTGTACCCTTGATCATGGGACTTGGGGGCAACAACACTGCTGCACTGGTAAAATCACTACAACAGGTTGACACGAAGGGGTTTTCGGCTATATTATCAGTTTCACCCTATTACAACAAACCAACGCAAGAGGGGATTTATAGACATTACAAAGCTTTGGACGCAGCAACCCCATTGCCACTCATATTATATAATGTTCCTGGAAGGACTGCTGCAAATATGACTGCTGAAACAACATTGAGAATTGCGCATGACTGCCCAAATGTGATTGGTATTAAAGAAGCCAGCGGGGATCTGGTGCAAGGAAGGGAAATTCTTAAGGGTCGACCAGACGGGTTTATTGTTGTTTCTGGTGATGATGAAACAGCAATCCCATTGATTCAATATGGTGCTGAGGGTGTTATTTCAGTCATTGGTGGTGGATTCCCAAATTTGTTTAAATCAGGCGTACAAGCTGCAATCGAAGGGGATCACAAAAAGGCTGATGAAATCGCAAATCTCGTTCAATCAATCGCTGATCTAGTGTATTCTGAAGGCAATCCAGGTGGGATCAAGGCAGTGCTTACATTTCGTGGCATGATCGAGAATCAACTTCGGTTACCTTTAATTCCAGTTTCTGAGGCAGTTCGATCAGCGTTAAAAACTTTTGTTGATAAGTACGATTAGCGTTGGGTTTTTTGTTCAATTGTCTAACTTTACACCATGCAACAACTAAAACTTAAAATATCATTTCTAGGATTGATTTGTATTCTCCTCCATTCTTGTGGGCCCTATCAAAAAGCACTGAAGAGTGAAGATATAATACTCAAGTATAACATGGCTGAAGCCTATTATGATGAGAGTGATTTTCGAAGAGCAAAAGGACTTTTCGAGCAATTAAAACCAATTTATAGAGGCAAGCCACAGTCAGAACGAATCACTTACTTTTATGCAAACTGCTTGCTTAATACAAAGTCCTACATCTCAGCAGCTTACGAATTTGAGTCCTTTACCAAAGCATTTCCCAACAGTGACAAACTAGAGGAGGCTTATTATCTCATTGCTTTTGCTTATGCTGAGATTTCTCCTGTGTACAGCTTAGATCAAAAAGATTCTGAAGAAGCCTTAAACAAATTGCAAGACTATATCAATCGTTATCCCAATAGCGAACGCATGGGAGAAGTCAATAATTTGGTGGAGGAATTGTTACGAAAACTCGAGCGAAAGTCTTTTGAAAATGCTAGACAGTTTTACACTATCAGGGATTATAAAGCAGCTATCAAAGCAATTGACAATTTCATAGGCGATTTTCCAGGGACTCCTTTTCGAGAGGAAGCGATGTTTGTAAAGTTTAAATCTGCTGCTATACTCGCCGTCAATAGTGTTTTTTCAAAGAAAGAAAAACGCCTCGAAAATGCAGTTGCTTATTATGATGATTTTATAAGATCTTATCCTGATTCTGAGTTTATTGAACAGACGAATATGATTAGAAATGATATCGAGAAAGAAATTACTACATTTGCATTCAATTAAAAATACGGTATGTCGATTAAAAATTCTAATGCACCAGATACTACGGTAACTTATAACCGAAACGAGCTTGATGAACCAACAGGAAACATCTACAAGACTGTTTCTATACTTGCCAAACGTTCGATTCAGATCAATGAAGAACTGCGCACAGAACTTTTTGAGAAGTTAGATGAGTTTGCTACCCCCATTGAAACACTAGAAGAGATTTTTGAAAATAAAGAACAAATTGAAGTTTCTAGATTTTATGAAAAGCTACCCAAGCCTCACGCTGTAGCTGTTGAACAGTGGTTAGCAGAAAAAATATATTATCGTCATACTGACGAAACACCTAAGTAAATGTTTCCTGCCTTACATGCCAAAAAGGTACTACTTGGCATTTCTGGAAGCATAGCCGCCTACAAGACTCCTTTAATCGTTCGTGCGCTGATCAAAGCTGGCGCAGAAGTGCAAGTGGTCATGACCCCTGCTTCTAAGTCGTTTGTTGCACCACTATCATTATCGACTGTTTCCAACAAGCCTGTTTATTCAGAATTTGTTGAAAGCGAAGATGATTTGTGGAATAATCATGTCGATCTTGGGCTTTGGGCAGATCTCATGCTGATTGCACCTGCCTCTGCCAACACTATATCTAAAATGTCACAAGCCACTTGTGACAACCTCTTACTTGCAATTTATCTCTCTGCCAAATGCCCTGTCTATTTTGCTCCTGCTATGGATTTGGATATGCACGAACATCCTGCTACTCAAGTGGCAATTCAACAACTGGTGTTTCGTAACAACATACATATCCCTGCACAAGAAGGGGAATTGGCCAGTGGTTTGCAAGGGATTGGACGTATGCAAGAGCCAGATCAGATTGTAGATTTTATCGAAAAAGATTTAGCTGCCAAAATGCCTCTCATGGGTCAAAATATATTGATTACTGCTGGCCCAACATACGAACCTATAGATCCAGTTCGTTATATAGGTAATCACTCATCAGGTAAAATGGGTTACGCAATTGCAAATGAAGCTGCTTCACAAGGCGCAGAAGTAGTATTGGTCTCAGGCCCAACTGATGAAATCCCGATTCATCCAGCCATCAAGCTTGTGAGAACCAATACTGCCGATGAAATGCTTGAAGCTTGTTTACAAGATTTTAATGATTGTAATATACTTGTGATGGCTGCTGCAGTTTCTGATTACAAACCAAAGAATTTGAAGAAAAATAAAATAAAGAAGAGCGAGAATACTTCATCCATCGAACTGGTAAAAACAGTTGATATCCTTCAACAATTGGGAGAAAAAAAATCGAATCAGTTGCTCGTTGGGTTTTCACTTGAAACAGAAAACGAATTGGCTAATGCAAAAACAAAACTTCAGAAAAAAAATCTCGATGCAATCGTGCTGAATTCCCTGGTAGATAAAGGAGCTGGCTTTCAACACAATACAAATAAAATCACTTTTATCCCTGCCAAAGGAAAACACAGAACCTATCCCTTAAAAAACAAATCTGAAGTTGCTGTTGATATATTAGACGAAATTAAATCAATGATCGATGCATAAACTATTCCTGTTTTTTATTGTTTCTAGCATTTCATTTGCACAGGTAATCGACTGCAAAATTAACGTGAATGCAGACTTGGTCGACCAAACAAATAGTCAGATTTTTGAAACCCTTGAGCAAGAGTTAAACGAATTTGTGTCTTCGACAAAATGGGTTGATATTCGAGCAGAGGATTACAATAAAATCAACTGTACAATGTTGATCTCGATTCAGAATTATAACAACAACGAATTTCAAGCCAGTTTGCAAATTCAGTCCTCACGCCCTGTTTTTGGATCAACCTACGTAACCCCTCTTTTGAATCGAAAGGACGATGATTTCAATTTTGATTATCAGGAATTTGAATCTTTAAATTTTAACCCCAACAGTACCAATACATCTCTTGTATCATTGATTAGTTACTATGTTTATGTGACTCTTGGGATTGATGCTGATTCGTTTTTGCTAAATGGGGGAGATGTCTATTTCAATCAGGCACGAAAAATTGTTGATTTATCTCAATCCAATCGCTTTTCAGGGTGGAAACAGTCTGAAAAAAGAACCAATAGATATTGGCTTATTGACCAGCTGAGCACGAATCCCTTTTCTCTTTTTAGACAAGCCATATATGATTATCATCTCAATGGGTTGGACGTGATGTCTTCTCAGCCAGAAGCTGGCAAACAAGCCATTGCCAAGAGTGTTTCGGACTTAAAGACCTTGTCTGATAGTCGCCCAAACAGCTTGGTTGCACAATTGTTTTTTGACGCCAAAGCAGATGAAGTTGTTCAGATTTTTGGAGGAGGCCCTTCATTCGATACCTCACAACTTGTGGATGACTTAAATCGGGTTGCGCCTTTTTTTACTGCCAAATGGTCTCAAATTCAATAGACGAATATCTCTGAAAAAGTTATATTTGATTTTCATTAATTTTTTTGATTCGTTGTTACAGTCCATTTCGATAGTCAATTTTGCTCTCATAGACGACATCCAATCTGATTTTGGTCCTCAACTTAATGTTGTGACAGGCGAAACAGGCTCTGGAAAGTCGATTGTGATGGATGCCCTTTCTGTCGTTTTGGGTGCTAGAGCAGACTTGTCAGCTGTTCGAGATGCTTCCAAAAAGTGCATCGTCGAAGTTGTATTTGATTTGTCAAAGTCTTCATTACGTTCAGTTTTTGATGATTTAGAAGTTGATTTTGATGTTGAAACAATTTTGAGGAGAGAGATTTTACCCTCTGGAAAATCACGCTCATTTATCAACGACACTCCTGTTCAGCTGGACAAATTGCGATTTCTTGGATCAGAACTTGTTGACTTGCATTCTCAACATCAAACTTCGCAATTGGCAAATTCGGCATTTCATTTTGACTTGTTGGACACCTTTTCTGGCGCAATGGATTTGAGGTCTGACTTTCAAGACGCTTTATCGACTGCAAAACAAATTGAAAAGAAATATCATGAACTTCTCGAAGCCCAACGAGCTGCTAAGGAGTCTTTTGACTATAACTCCTTTCTTTTGGAAGAATTAAAAGTGTTAGAACTGCAAAATGATATGCAATCTACACTGGAGGATGAACGAAATTTGCTGCAGCATGCGCATGATATCAAAGAAAATATTCATCAGATTTTGGCAATTGCGACGAAAGAAAATCTTGGATTGACTGATCAATTAAGCCAATGTAAAATGGGCTTGCAAAAGCTCGAGTCATTTAGTGAACAGTTTCAAGCATTATCGCAGCGATTGGACAGTATGTGGATTGAATGGTCTGATATTCAAGCGACTTTATCGACACTCGACGATGACTTGGCTGTTGACCCTGCACGTCTTGAAGTTGTGAATCAAACACTGAGTAAGATTTATGCGCTCCAACAAAAACACCAAGTTGCTGATGTTGAGGGATTGATGAAAAAAGAACAGCAATTATCAGCACTTTGCCAAGTGGTTACTGAAGGGGATGATGAGATCAAAATCGAAAAGCAGCGTCTTGAAAAGGCAGAGAATAAGGCTTGGGATTTATCTAAAAATCTGGCTACACTTCGAAGAAATCATGTAAACGAACTAGCAGATGAGCTCACGACACGTCTCAAAAAACTAGGGATGGAACACGCTCGCTTTGATTTTCAATTAGATACAGAGTCAACCCTAAGCTCTACAGGATCTGACACCCTCACAGTTTTATTTTCGGCCAACAAAGGCATCGACTTTTCAGAGCTACGTAAGATTGCCTCAGGTGGTGAACGTTCGAGAATTATGCTTGTTATCAAGTCGATACTTGCAAAAAATGACCACTGTCCAACAATGATTTTGGATGAAATCGACACAGGTGTTTCAGGTGAGATGGCAAAAGCAATGGGTGATTTTATGCGAGAGATCAGTCAACATACACAGTTGATATCTATTACTCACCTGCCACAAATTGCTGCAATGGGTACTTCGCATATCAAAGTGTATAAAACCACAGATGATGAAACTACTCGTACGCGTGTAAAGACGTTGGTAGGCGAGGATCGAGTAATAGAAATTGCGCAAATGATCGATGGAAATCAAATTACGCAAACTGCACGCACGTACGCAAAAAAATTATTGAATTAGTACTATCTTTATAAAAATTTTTTTATGCCTTATAACTTGCTAAAAGGAAAGAAAGGAATCATATTCGGCGCATTAGATGAAAAATCTATTGCTTGGCAAACTGCTACTCGTGTTCATGAAGAAGGTGGTAAATTTGTTTTAACGAATGCACCTGTTGCCATGCGCATGGGCGCAATTAATGACCTTGCTGAGGAAACAAAATCGCAAGTGATTCCAGCAGATGCGACATGTATTGAAGATTTGGAAAACCTAATTGACCAGTCGATTGTGATTTTAGGAGGTAAGATCGACTTTGTTTTGCACTCAATTGGCATGTCAGTCAATGTGCGAAAAGGAAAGTCATATACTGACCAAAACCACAGCTGGACAGCGAAGGGTTGGGATGTTTCAGCTGGTTCGTTTCACAAGCTCATGCAAGTCTTATATAAGAAAGATGCAATTAACGAATGGGGTAGTATTGTTGCGTTGAGCTATATTGCTGCCCAACGAGTTTTTCCCGATTACAATGACATGGCTGATAACAAGGCTTACCTAGAATCTATTGCGAGAAGTTTTGGATACTTCTTTGGCAGAGATAAGAAGGTTAGGGTCAACACCATATCACAATCGCCCACGCCTACCACAGCTGGTAAAGGTGTAAAAGGCTTTGATGGTTTTATATCATATGCTGAAAAAATGTCACCTTTAGGAAACGCAACAGCACTTGATTGCGCAAATTACACGATCACTTTGTTTTCCGATTTGACTAAAAGGGTCACACTGCAAAACCTCTATAATGATGGTGGTTTTTCAAATATGGGCGTGAGTGGTGCTGTCATGGACATGATTGACAATCATAAGTAAAATAAATCGATCATTTATGGCTTTATTAAGCGGTCTTACCAAACAGATTGGATCGTTAAATCAATTGCGTTTAATTTTTATATTTTTTCTCTTTTCCTTTATTGTTTGGCTGTCTTCGAAAATGTCGGAAACACACACTGCTGGTGTTGAAATACAATTTGAATTTAAAGATGAAACTTTTGAAGTCTATCGAACAAATAATGAAATACTAGCGACTGAGTTTATTGTTTCTGGAACAGGTTTTCGTTTGCTTTCCGCTCGATTTATAACACCAACTGTTTTTCTATCTATGTCGGATGCTCAAATGGATGGAGATAGGATTTATTTCACCCAACAAGATTTAATTTCTGCTGTAGAATCGCACTTTCGAAATGTGTTTCGAGTTAATCAGCTATCTCTCAAAAGACTTGATGCCCCGTTCATTCAATCTGCATCAAAAAGAGTACCTGTGCGACTCGATCAGGACTTGATACCAGCGGATGGTCATGCGTGGTCAAGTGAACGACAAATTGTTCCAGACTCTCTCACAGTCTTTGGATTGCCTTCACAAGTTGATACTTTAATGTATGCACTTTTAGATAGTCCAAAGAAAAAAATATTCAATAGTTCTTTCGACCAAAAATTAGCATTAACAATTGATATGCAGTCAAATTTTAAGTGGAGTCAGATAAAGGTTCATGTTTCGCAAAACATCTCTCGCTACACACAAGTTGAACTTCGCCTACCTGTCGAAGTAATCGACTCCGATGAAAAAATTGATGTGAGTTTGATTCCAGCATTTGTTTTGGTCAATCTTCGTGTTCCCATTGAAAGAGTTCGTCAGATTGAGCCATCACAGTTTGTTTTAGGATGTCGATTGCCTTCTGATACAACTGCACAATATTTAGAAGTTAATTTTGAGAAAATACCTGAGGATATCATGGTTAAAGATATCACGCCAAAACAAGTACGTTATTTTTTAGATTGATGGTACAGATCGCAGTTACAGGAAATATGGGATGTGGTAAAACCACAATTTGTAAGATGATGGAGAATGAAGGTATTCCTGTTTACTATTCTGACGTTTGTGCCAAACAGTTGATGAATCAAAATGAATTATTGATGGACTCAATAAAAGAGCGTTTCGGTGAAGAATCCTATCACGATGGTTTGCTCAATCGGAAATGGATTGCAAGTATAGTCTTTGACGATTCAACTGCTCTAAACGATTTAAACAATTTGGTCCATCCTGTTGTTCAAAAAGACTATTTGGATTGGGTTTCTCAACAAACAAAGGATATCGTTGCCTACGAATCTGCAATACTGATTGAGCATGGAAATCAAGATAATTTTGATGTTGTGATTTTAGTTCAATGCCAAGAAAAAATTCGATTTGAACGCATCCAAAAACGTGATGGCTTGACCTTGAATCAAGTACAAGAACGCACACGTTTTCAGTGGCCAGAGGAAGAAAAAATTAAATATGCTGACTATTTGATTGAAAACACAGCGCTTGAACAAGCAAAACAGCAACTCAATTCTGTTATATTATCTATTCGTAAACAATTGCAGAAAGATTAATTATTTTTGAATATGAATCGTGGGTTCTTTCCATTATTGATTTTCTTGATGACACTCTCCCTGATAGGGATTATTCTCATCCAACGATCATGGATCAATAAAAACGAGATCAATTTTGAGCGACAGTTTGTGTTAAGTGTTAGTGCTGCAATTTCAGAGGTTTCTTCTCAAATAAAGGAGCGAGAACTACTTGATTATTTATCTGCTTATCAAAAAATGATCGATAGTATTGGAACGCCGAGATACTCTGAATTGACAGAGGTTTTTGAGTATATCGATCGTAGCCCTGATGCTGATGTTTCCTATTTTTATCAACAAGGAATTATTGAAGATGATTACAACATCTCTTTGCAAACTTTCGACTCGTTGAGCAACGATTCTGCACCCATTTTAGATTATAGAAGAATTAAATCACTAACCATAATTGATGAAAGTTTTGAGCGAGAAAAAGAGAATATGAGCTCAACCGAGCGATTGCAACGAATCGAGAGAATGTCATCAATGGACAAAGCTCGTTATGAAACGATTTTTATGGATTTTGCTGATACAAAGCCAATTCAAATGAGGGTCAATAACCTTGAACTTGAATTGCTGTTACGTCAGGAATTTCTTTTAAGAGAAATCAGAATCCCATTTGAATTTCGTGTTTTTGAAGGAAATCAAGCGACTATTGTTGGATCTGAAAACTATTTGTCAACTCTCAATGAAAGACAATTTAAAACCCCTTTATTCATTCGCGATGATGAATCAAATCGCTATGAGCTTCGGATTGCATTTCCATATCTAGATCGTTTCATTGAAGAGTCTATTTACAACACGCTATTGCTTTCTTTCTTGTTTACGCTGATTATTTTGGGTGTTTTTGCAGCATCTCTATTTCAGATATTAAAACAAAAAAAGATATCAGAAATCAAGTCAGATTTTATCAATAATATGACACATGAGTTTAAGACACCCATTGCAACGATTCATTTGGCACTTGATGCATTGAATAATAAAGGGGTTTTAAAAGATTCTAAAAAGTTTGATGGGTATTTAGAGATGATTAGAGACGAGAACAAGCGTTTACATACCCACGTTGAAAATGTATTGCAAATTTCACAGCTTGAAAAGCGAGAATTAGATTTGGAAAAACAAAACATCGATCCTCATCTGACTATTCAAAGTGCCCTTGATCATGTTCGACTCATCATTCAAAATCGTGGTGGACAGCTGATACAGCAGTTCTCAAAAGACCCTGTACAATTGTTTATTTCCTCAGTCCACATGACAAATGTTTGGGTAAATCTCCTTGACAATGCGATTAAGTATTCAAACAAAGAGCTCCTTGTTGAGATTAAAACAAGCGTAGATGAAAAAGGGTTTACTGTCAAAATTAAAGACAAAGGAATCGGAATAACAGCTGCAGTACGCAAACGAATATTTGACAAGTTTTATCGAGAATCTTCTGGCAATATTCACAATGTAAAAGGTCATGGATTAGGACTGGCCTATGTTAAACAAATAATACAAATGCACTCTGGCACGATATCTGTTTCTAGTGCACCAAATCAAGGAAGCACATTCACTGTGTTTTTGCCTTTTTAAATATTCTAAAATGAAAGCAAGAAATAAACACGTATTGTTAGTTGAAGACGATTTAAACTTTGGTACAATATTGAGAGATTATTTGCAGCTAAATGGATATAAAGTTGTACTCGCTCGAAATGGTTTAGAGGGCTATGAAAAGTTTAAAAAGGGTGAGTTCGATATTTGTGTGTTAGATGTTATGATGCCTTATAAAGATGGTTTTTCACTTGCCAAAGAAATTCGATCAAAAAATAAGTCCATTCCAATCGTTTTCCTGACTGCTAAATCGATGAAAGACGATGTGTTGAAAGGTTATAAAATTGGGGCAGATGACTACTTGACAAAGCCCTTTGACTCTGATATTCTGATGAAGAAGTTGGATGTGTTGATTCAGCGCAATGAACAAAATAAAGAAAAATTAAAGCCAAAATCTCGGATTGTCATCGGAGACTTTATCCTCAACCCTCGCTTGCGAACTTTGACTTATAAAAATGATGAAGCTAAAAGCCTTTCACCAAAAGAAAATCAGCTGTTGTTAATGCTGGTTGAAACGCAAGGTGATTTACTTTCAAGAAACAAAGCACTAATCGAAATTTGGAACGATGACAATTATTTTACATCGAGAAGTATGGATGTGTATATCGCAAAGTTGCGTAAGTATTTACGAAGCGATTCCAATATCGAGATTGCAAACATTCATGGTGAGGGTTTTCGCTTGATTACTTCTTAAGACCTAGGATGAAATTTGTTGATTGTTTGTTGTAAATGCTTATTACTCACATGTAAATAACGTTCTGTAGTAGTGATACTACTATGACCAAGCATTTGTTGAACTGAGCTGATATCAGCTCCATTTTCAACTAGGTGTGTTGCAAATGAGTGACGCAAACTGTGTGGACCTATTTTTTTTTGTATGCCTGCAAGCGCTGCAGCTTTTTTTACAATTACAAATATCATATTGCGCGTGAGTTTTGTTTTTCTGTTATTGAGGAACAAAACATCGCTATACCCTTTTTTTCCTTCAACTCTAACGGACAGATACTGATTAACAGTTTCCTGTCCAATTCGACCAATGGGAACAAAACGTTCTTTATCCCCTTTGCCGATTACCTTAACTAATTCTTCTTCAAAAAATAAATCAGAACAACGCAGATTGACGAGTTCACTCACGCGTAATCCACAAGAGTAAAGCATTTCAAGTATGCACCGATTTCTTATCGAAATAGGTTCCTCTCCAGCAAAACTATTGATAAGCTCTTCGACCTCCAAAACAGATAAAGTAATTGGCAAGGTGGTTCCAGTTTTAGGAGGTTCTACTAAATTAACAGGATTGTTGTCGCGCAAGCCCTCTTTGATAAGAAAGTCAAAGAATGATCGAAGACCAGAAAGCAAACGAGATTGAGATGAGGGCTTTACTTCTTTGGCAGTGTCATAAATGAATTGAAGCAATTGATCTGAATCGACTTTGGTTGGACCAAATTTGATTTTGTGTTTCTTTAAGTATGCGATCAGTTTTTGAACATCAAAAACATAATTTTCTAATGTATTTTCCGAAAGCCCCCTTTCGAGAATAAGATATGATTTAAAAGCTATTATACTTTCACTCCAGTTCATATTCGAAGATACATTATATTTACAGCACCTTTAAGTATATTTTGTAAAAGAATAATGAATATAGCAATTATAAATGGTCCAAACCTTAATCTGTTGGGAAAGCGTGAACCTGAGGTGTATGGTAACAAAGATTTTGACGCATATTTTCTTCAACTTCAATCCTCTTTTACTGATGTTTCTTTGACTTATTATCAGTCCAATGTTGAGGGGGAGCTCATCAATGAGATCCAAAGTGTGGGTTTTGATGTTGACGGCATAATTTTAAACGCTGCTGCTTATACACACACTTCTGTTGGTATAGGGGACGCGATCAAAGCGATTGCAGCTCCAGTGATTGAGGTACATATTTCCAACACTTTCGGTCGTGAAGATTTTCGGCACACCTCATTTATAACTCCTAACGCAAAAGGGTTGATCCTTGGTTTTGGACTTGATGTTTATCGTTTGGCCATTGAGAGTTTTTTGCCAAAGCTTTAAATCGGTCGGAGACGATTTGAACTTGCAAGTGTTTTTCTCACCAACCAATCAGTGAGTTTATCTGGAAAATAATAAGCCATTAGCCGGAAAAAAAATTTGTTTTTATGCACAATAAATCTCGTTTTGGGTCTTGGGATGGATATGCACTTGAGTATTAGAGTAGATATTTTTTCAACTGGTAGGGCATTGCGCTCGGCATTTTCAATAATTTGATCAGCTTTTTTGAGTACGTCATAATAATCTGAATCTTTAAACCTATCCATTTTATTAAGATTCTTTTTCCAAATTTCTGTTTTGATTGGGCCAGGCTCAATGGCAATGACTTGGACGCCATACTGGCTTAATTCTCTTCGATAAACGTCGTTTATACTTTCCAGTGCATGTTTTGAAATACAGTATGCGCCATTGAATGGCGAATTGAATAGTCCTGAAACTGAGCTGATATTGATGATGCGACCTGATTGTTTGTTTGAGGAGGATTTCAATAATGGCAGAAAGAGATTTGTTATTCGACGAACAGACTTGACATTAACATCAAGTTGCATTTCAAATTCTTCTTCTGTTAAGAGTTCTAAGGGACCTGGTACTGCAATACCAGCGTTGTTGACCAGTGCTGCTACATGATCACAATTCTCAAAAACAATTCTTGATGCTTTGATAACCTCATCATGATTTTGTACATCAAACTGCAGTGGCGTAAATCGAGTTGTATAGAATGAAGACAACTCATCAGCATCCTCTTTTTTTCTAACACTCCCATAAATATGATATCCTTTTTGGTGCAATAAATCAAGTGTTGCCCTGCCAATACCTGTCGAAACTCCTGTAATAATGATGTTTTTGCTCAAGATTACTAAATGATTTAAGATTATACCAAATAAATAAAAGCTGTCAATGGGCTACTTATCTTTAGTGATTTTCAAAGCCGCGAGATGTATTAAATATGTATAACCTCATCGTAGGCAGCAGCAACTGCTTCCATTACCGCCTCACTCATGGTTGGATGGGGGTGTACTGTTTTTAAAATTTCATGACCAGTTGTTTCGAGCTTTCGTCCAACAACTGCTTCTGCAATCATGTCAGTGACGCCAGCACCAATCATATGACAACCAAGCCATTCTCCATATTTGGCATCAAAAATAACTTTTACAAAACCATCGGTATGACCTCCAGCCTGGGCTTTGCCTGAAGCGGTAAATGGAAATTTACCAACTTTAATTTCATATCCTTTTTCTTTTGCTTGCTCCTCAGTATAACCAACAGAGGCAACCTCAGGAAAGCAGTAGGTGCAGCCTGGGATATTATTATAATCGATGGGCTCTACATGATGACCTGCAATTTTTTCAACACACAATATTCCTTCAGCAGAGGCAACATGCGCCAGTGCTTGTCCAGAAATGACATCTCCAATCGCATAGTATCCTGGGACATTTGTTTGATAATAATCGTCCACTAAAATTTTGTCTCTATCTGTGGCAATGCCAAGTTCTTCTAAACCTATGTTTTCGATGTTTGTTTTGATTCCAACTGCTGACAAGACGATGTCAGCAGAAATTTCTTCTTCACCATCTTTTGTTTTGATGGTAGCCTTAACAACTTTGCCACTTGTATTTACTTTGGTGACTTCTGCGCTGGTAATAACCTTAATTCCACTCATTGTGAAACTTCTTTCCATTTGTTTTGAAATTTCATGATCTTCAACAGGAATGATTTTAGGCATATACTCAACTAGGGTTACGTCAGTACCCATGGCATTGTAGAAATAAGCAAACTCAACACCAATCGCACCAGAACCAACAACAATCAGTTTCTTTGGTTGTTTTGGAAGTGTCATTGCTTCGCGATAGCCTATGACTTTCTTACCATCTTGAGGAATACTCGCGAGTTCTCTAGATCGTGCACCAGTTGCAATAATGACATGATTTGCTTCATATTCTGTTTCGCTTCCATCTTCATTATTGACAGCTACTTTTTTGCCAGCTTTTAGCGTGCCACGACCCATGATGACTTCAATTTTATTTTTCTTCATCAAAAACTGAACGCCCTTGCTCATTGTGCCAGCAACATTTCGACTTCGATTGACGACTGCATCGAAATCCTTACCATAATTTTCGATCGTCAAGCCATAGTCGTCGGCATGTTTGAGGTAGTTGAACACCTGAGCAGATTTCAAAAGCGCTTTTGTCGGAATACATCCCCAGTTCAAGCATACACCACCCAAGTTTTCTTTTTCTATTATAGCAGTTTTAAGCCCCAACTGTGATGCTCGTATTGCAGTAACATATCCTCCAGGACCACTTCCTAAAACAATAATATCAAACTTACTCATGTCAAATATTTATTTAGCGAAAATACGAAACGAAACACGAATTTAATAGGGAAAATGGAATAACTATGATTTAAAATTTAAGCTCACTGAGTTTACGCAATATCTTCGTTTGGATGGGGTAGGGCCGTCAGCAAAAACATGCCCCAGATGACTGCCACAGTTTTCACATAAAATTTCAATCCGAATCATGCCATTACTGTGATCGGGTTCGTAGCGAATTTTACCATCAATCGAATCGGAGAAACTCGGCCAACCACAGTTACTTTCAAACTTGTGATCACTTGCAAAAAGGGGTTCTTTACAGCCTTTACAAATATAAGTGCCATTTTCAAAATGAAGGTTATATTTTCCTGTGTGTGGATACTCTGTTCCCTTTTCTCTCATAACGCGATAGGACTTGTCATCTAGAATTTTTCTCCAATGCTCTTCAGATTTTTTAAAGGCTTGCTTACTCATCGGAAACAAAAGATAGTGCAACTGAATTGATACAATGTCTTTGTCCTGTCGTTTGGGGAGGGCCATCATTAAAAAGATGCCCTAAATGACCACCACAACTCGAACAGATCAGCTCTATTCTTGTATAAACGAGTTTATTGTCTTTTTTGTAGGATACAGCCCCCTCAACTGCTCTATCGAATGCAGGCCATCCACTCCCAGAATCATATTTATGATCTGAGTTGTAAAGTGGAGCTTCACAACCTGCACATTTATAAACCCCTTCCTTGTAGTGGTTGTTGTATAAGCCTGAAAAGGGTCTTTCAGTACCAGCCTCACGCAAAACATAGTAGGCATTATCGTTAAGATGCGCTTTCCATTCTGAATCAGTCTTCTGACAAGACAAATCTTGTGCTGGTGCATTGAGTGTTTTGGGATTTTGCGAACATGCAATGTGGCTAAATATCAATAATATAAATAGAATAAATATCATGGGTGTTGAAATAAGAATTGAACAATATGCTGAACAGTTTTGGGGTCTCTCAATATCCGATGATGCCCAAGACCTGAAGTTAATTTGAGTTGTGAGTTTCGAGACAAATCGTGAAGCGTAATACTGCATTTATAAGGCACTTCTTTGTCATCTTTATCATGGACAATCAACAATGGAATATCGATATCTTTTATACTCATACTTGACGAATATGTTTCAAGTTTTGTGCCAAATTGCTTTTCAACAGTAGTAATCATTCTTTCTGTTATTTTATCAGAAAAATGGAGCTGTTGTGAGAATCGATAAAAGACACCTTTGATAGAATCTCCACTTCCAATGATTGCTGCTGAACGCAATGGTAAACCATTTTTAATTGCTCGTAACAAGCCAAAACCACCCATAGAGTGTGCAATGGCAGCATCAAAAGGCCCAAATTTTTGATTAAGATCCTGAATACAATATGTTAATTCAAGGACATTGGTTTTGTTTCCGGGCGATTGACCATGTGCAGGCATATCAAATGTGAATACCTCACAATTTTCTTTTTGCAATTCGTCTGCAAAGGAAAAGAGTTGTGTTCCTCGACCACTCCAACCATGTAGCAATAAAACTTTCTGTTTCTTGCCTTGCAATCTGTAAACTTGAATTTCTTTTTCAATAGAAGAGGTAGAAAACTTTATTTGCTCTGCTGCATCAAATATCTTATGCTCTCGAACAGGCGTTTTGAATCGCTGCGGTCGGAAAAATAAATACAAGGCAACTTTTGTAGCTAACGCACTAGAAATGCGTTGCGATAGCCAAACTATAAATCGTATTGAAGTGGGGACACGCATTGCAGGCCTTTGTTTTTTGTTCTTTTTCATTGCAATTCAATAAAGTTAATAAATATAAAAAAGCCAAACACATTATTTTCACTATTTTGGTGGTCTAAACTAACAATATTGCATTTACAAAAAGGGAGTAATACACTCATACGCGTATGGGCATCATACGATTGGGCAAATTCGGTTTATTTTTTAGTCATCACTTCAACCATATTTCCGATCTACTATGGCTCGTTGTTTGCTGACAATTTATATATTGAAATCTTTGGACAGTCATTAAAAAACACTGCACTAATCAGCTATACGACTGCAGCTGCATTTGCAGTCGTTGCTATTTTATCGCCTATTCTTTCTGGAATTGCAGATTATGTCGGTAATAAAAAATCATTCATGAAGTTTTACACCTATGTGGGAGCACTATCCTGCGTTGGCTTGTATTGGTTCAATTTGGACAATATTTACTTTGGTTTGATTTGCTATTTTTTTGCTTCTGTTGGGGCATGGTTGAGTTGGGTTTTTTACAACTCTTATCTACCAGATATTGCTCACCCGGAACAGATGGACAAAGCGAGCGCTTTGGGTTATTCTCTTGGCTATGTGGGTAGTGTTTTGTTGTTGGTTATCAACTTGAGTATGGTGCTCAATCCTAGTTTGTATGGTATTGAGGGCACAGCTTCAGAAGCATCTGTCAAAGCGATGAAATATTCATTTATCTCTGTTGGGATTTGGTGGATTGCATTCAGTCAAATTGCCTTTAGATTTTTGCCAAAAAATATTTCAAAAAACCCATTAACGAACAAAATTATTTTCAATGGATATCGTGAGCTTCGTGCTGTTTGGAAAACTTTTTCTAATCATCCAATTTTAAAAAGCTACATCGGTGCTTTTTTTGTGTTCAGTATGGCGGTTCAGACAGTGATGTTGATTGCAGTTTATTTTGGCGAACAAGAGGTCAACTGGAGTAGCTCAAGTGAAAAGCAAATTGGACTGATTGTGAGTATCACAATCATTCAACTCATTGCAATTGTTGGTGCAAATATAACTGCAGGGTGCTCAAAACGTTTTGGAAACCTTCCTGTTTTAATCACCCTAAATTTCATTTGGGTAAGTCTATGTCTGTATGCATTCTTTGTTCGATCGCCCATCCAATTTTACATAGCAGCTGGATTTGTCGGGTTGTCTATGGGTGGTATACAATCCTTGGCTCGATCGACCTATTCAAAATTCATCCCACAAACAGATGACGCCACATCTTTCTTTAGTTTCTACAGTACATCACAAATGACAGGCATTGTCATAGGGATGATAGTCTTTGGCACAATCGACCAAATCACTGGTTCGATGCGAAATTCAGTTTTATTTTTTCTGTCATTCTTCTTGATAGGAGCATTTTTGCTAATCCGAATTCATAAAAGAATGACCAATTGAGCACTGATTTTTTTTGACTCCAAGGCAAGTTGTGCCATCAACTTTTTTGGATTTACCTATATGTATTGCAATACCAGTTCCATTGATCGATTAATGTAGATTTTCAGTCAGGCAAACACTTGCTTGACATGATCCAGCCATTTAATAAAAATTTTAAAGACTTTAATTGGCTTGTGTAAAGAATCCACGAGCCAATGACTTTTACCTTAATGATTTTATTGTTTTTAATCTCAGCAAATACCTCGAGTATCATATTGGAGTCGTCTATAATTTTGACTTTATGATGATCACATTTTTCTAAAATAATATCGAAAGAAGCAGAAACTTCAATCCGATCAAATTTTGAGTCGTAAGTTGTCAAAATGGTTGTTGCCTTCAATTGCGTATTGCCATTGTGCAGAGACAACAGTTTACGAACAATTAATTTTAATAAATAAATAATTCATGATTATAAGATTTATTTATATATAATATTAAATAAAAACAATGGGGTGGCATGGATATTGAAATGTTTAATAAAATTCGCAAAAGTTTCGATTTCAATAGAAATCCATATGCAACACCTGACAAAAAAAGTGTGTAGCAGCTAAAACGCGACAAAATGACATAATCTAT
>CAXGAP010000008.1:0-39666 GCA_964008075.1 uncultured Flavobacteriaceae bacterium | reverse complement strand
ATTGATTGCATCTTCCTCAGATTGAATGACTTCTTTGAGTTTTTTCAATAGTAGTTTACGGGATTTTATCGATCGTGTACCTCCCCTGTCAAAAAACAATCTTTGCGATTGAACAAGTGAGTGTTTAAAGCTTATATTTTCAACTTTCATAGACTACAATGTTACAAAAATTAACATGGTCTCAAATTTTAAGAAAAATAAAAAGTTTTTATTTGTGAAATCTTGAATTTACTGCATCTTTGAAGTTTAAAAATAAAACAATTGTTAGACATAGTTAATAATTTAAACGTAACACGTTAATAATCAATTGTTTAAAACTATATTTTTGATTTTAGGCATCAAGGGTGTTTTTTTTACACCATTATTCACTTCTTATCATTAAATAGTTTTGATTTGATTTCTGTTGCAAAAGGTGAACAAATACAGTAAAAGAGTAACGCAAGACCCTACCCAACCAGCTGCCCAAGCAATGCTTCATGCCATTGGTTTGACAGATGATGACTTGCAAAAACCCCTGGTTGGAATTGCCTCAACTGGTTATGAGGGCAATCCTTGTAATATGCATTTGAATGATTTGTCTTTACATGTAAAAAAAGGTGCAGCACAAGCCGATCTTGTTGGTCTAATCTTCAATACTATCGGGGTAAGTGATGGCATTTCGATGGGTACTCCTGGCATGCGTTTTTCCCTTCCTTCAAGAGATTTAATCGCCGATTCTATGGAAACAGTGATGGGTGCAATGTCTTACGATGCGATGGTTACTGTTGTTGGTTGTGACAAAAATATGCCAGGTGCTCTAATGGCTATGTTGCGTCTCAATCGACCATCTGTACTCTTGTATGGTGGTACGATTGCAGCTGGCTGCCTCAACAATCAAAAACTCGACATCGTTTCTGCTTTTGAGGCTTGGGGTCAAAAAGTTGCTGGTTCTATCAGCGAAAAAGAATTTAAAGCAGTGGTTCAAAATGCTTGTCCAGGTGCAGGTGCTTGTGGGGGTATGTACACTGCCAACACCATGGCCTCATCTATTGAGGCACTGGGGATGTCTTTGCCATACAGTTCGTCCAATCCAGCAGTTGGACAAGCCAAAGAAAAAGACGCAGTAAATGCAGGTAAAGCACTTCAGCTTCTATTGAAAAAAGATATTAAACCTAAAGATATTGTAAACAAAAAATCTCTTGAAAATGCACTTCGTCTAATTACTGTTCTTGGGGGTTCAACCAATGCAGTACTGCATTATCTCGCCATTGCAAAAGCAGCAAATATCAATCTGACAATCTATGACTTTCAACGCATAAGCGATTGCACACCATTTTTGGCAGATTTAAAACCTAGTGGAAAATTTTTGATGGAAGATCTGCATTTTGTTGGGGGAGTTCCAGCTGTGATGAAATACATGCTTGAACAAGGAATGTTGCATGGCGATTGCCTGACAGTAACAGGGAAAACAATTGCTGAAAACCTCGAAACAGTGCAACCCCTGAAGGTTGATCAAAAAGTAATTCGACCAGTATCAAACCCAATCAAACCCACTGGTCACATCAGAATCCTAAAAGGTAACCTTGCAAGTGAAGGATCTGTTGCAAAAATAACAGGAAAGGAAGGTCTTTTTTTTAGTGGACCTGCACGAGTATTTGAAGGGGAGTTTGATGCCAATGATGGCATTCGCTCTGGCAAAGTTCAAAAAGGGGAAGTTGTCGTTATACGCTATGAAGGACCTAAGGGGGGGCCTGGTATGCCTGAGATGCTTAAGCCCACAGCTGCTATTATGGGTGCTGGACTGGGTAACGATGTGGCACTGATCACAGATGGTAGGTTTTCTGGTGGCACTCATGGTTTTGTAGTCGGACACATCACTCCCGAGGCTCAAATTGGAGGTACTCTTGCACTAGTCTATGATGGCGACATGATTACCATCAATGCAGAAGACAACACCATTGTACTCGATGTTGATGATAAAGAATTAGAACGTCGAAAAGCGAAATGGAAAACACCCAAACTCAAAGTATCAAGAGGAGTTCTTTATAAATATGCAAAAGTAGTTTCATCCGCTTCTAATGGCTGTGTAACAGACGAAAATTTATGAGTACCAAACCAACATTAATAGACCCAAAAACTCCAATCACAGGAGCAGAGGCGATTGTTCGCAGTCTAGCTGCTGAGGGTGCTGATTTGATTTATGGATATCCAGGGGGAGCGATTATGCCAGTATATGATGAGCTTTATAAATTTCAAGACCATATTAATCATATCTTGGTTCGTCATGAACAAGGTGCTGCGCACGCTGCGCAGGGTTTTGCAAGGGTATCAGGTAAAGTTGGTGTATGTATCGCTACATCGGGTCCAGGCGCAACGAACTTAGTTACAGGAATTGCCGATGCGATGATCGACTCAACACCTCTTGTTTGTATAACTGGTCAGGTGCCTTCACACCTGTTAGGTTCAGATGCTTTTCAAGAAACAGATATCATTGGCATCTCAACCCCAGTGACCAAATGGAGTTATCAAATTACAAGGGTAGGGGAAATACCAGAAATCATAGCAAAGGCATTTTATATTGCTCGATCCGGTCGTCCTGGACCAGTATTGGTAGATATTACCAAAGACGCACAGTTTGCAAGTGCTGATTTTTCCTATCAACCTTGCACTCGCATACGAAGCTACAATCCAGTTCCTCAAACAGATGAGGCTGATTTGCTGCAGGCAGCCGAGCTGATTAATCAAGCAAAAAATCCCATGATTGTTTGGGGGCAGGGTGTGATTTTGGGTGAGGCAGAAGAAGAGTTTCGCGCATTTATAGAAAAGTCAGGTGTCCCTGCAGCATGGACAATTTTGGGTGTGTCTGCTATTGAAACTGCCCATCCACTGAACGTAGGTATGGTGGGGATGCATGGGAATTATGGACCAAATAAACTCACCAATGAATGTGATGTATTGATCGCAATCGGCATGCGTTTTGATGATCGAGTTACAGGAGATTTATCAACCTATGCCAAACAAGCCAAAATCATTCATTTTGAAATTGACCCTGCAGAAGTCAATAAAAATGTTAAAGTCGATGTTACAGTCATGGGAGATGTCAAGCATACTCTCGCTGCAATCATGCCTTATATAGAAATAAAAACATATCCCGACTGGCTCAGGCGATTCATAGAGTTCGATACAATTGAATTTGACAAGGTCATAGATGCCGAAATAAACCCCACCAAATCAGCCTTAACCATGGGTGAGGTCATCAAAACGATTAATGCCAACAGCAAAGGGGATGCAGTGATTGTAACAGATGTTGGTCAGCATCAGATGATTGCTTGTCGCTATGCAGAGTTTGTACAGTCGAAAAGTAATATCACTTCAGGAGGTCTGGGAACAATGGGATTTGCTTTACCAGCTGCACTGGGTGCAAAAATGGGTGCGCCAGATAGAGAGGTTGTAGCAGTAATTGGTGATGGAGGCTTTCAAATGAATATCCAAGAATTAGGTACAATTTTCCAAACACAAGCTGCTGTCAAAATTGTGATTCTCAACAATGATTTTTTGGGGATGGTCCGTCAGTGGCAACAATTGTTTTTTGACAAGCGATATGCATCAACAGAAATGGTGAATCCTGATTTTATAAAAATTGCAGATGGTTACTTTATCGATGCTAAACGAGTCACTGAACGTGAAGAAATGACTGCAGCAGTAGCCGAAATGATGAAATCAGACAAACCTTATTTGTTGGAGGTATGTGTGGAAAAAGAAAATAATGTTTTTCCGATGATTCCCTCAGGGGCATCGGTTTCTGATATTAGACTTGAATAACGATGGAACAAAAAACTTACACCATATCGATTTATTCTGAAAACAATGTTGGGTTGCTTTCAAGGGTATCTGCCATATTCTTAAAACGACACATTAACATCGATAGTTTAAATACATCAATGTCAGAAATTGAAGATATTTTTCGCTTTGTGATTGTCGCGAAGCTCACTGAAGAGAAAGTGATGAAAATAGTGAAGCAAATCGAAAAACAAATCGAAGTGATCAAAGCATTTTATCACACAGACGAAGAAACCATTTTTCAAGAATCTGCTTTGTATAAAGTCAAATCGAATTCACTTTTTGAGCAACGTCAAATTCAAAATGTAATCAAAAAAAGTCATGCGAATATAGTGACTGTTAACCCAGATTTTTTTGTCATTGAAAAAACAGGATTTCGAGAAGAAACTGAACAGTTATATAACGAACTTGCGCCCTATGGGTTGTTACAGTTTGTACGTTCCGGTCGAATTTCTGTGACGAAATCTCCAATGCAAATCACCCATATTTTAAAAGAATTTTCTAAATAAGTTTATCATGTCTAATTACTTTAACACCCTTTCTTTACACGAAAAACTCGATCAACTGGGACGTTGTCGACTCATGGATTCATCTGAATTTTCCAATGGCATTGCTGCCTTGAAAGGCAAAAACATAGTTATTGTTGGTTGTGGCGCACAAGGTTTAAATCAAGGTTTGAATATGCGTGATTCGGGACTTCAAATATCCTATGCACTTCGTGCTGGAGCAATTGAACAAAAACGTACCTCATACAACAATGCTGTTTCAAATGATTTTACTGTTGGTACTTATGAAGATATGATTCCTTCTGCCGATTTGGTCATCAATCTCACTCCTGACAAAAACCACACTTCAGTTGTCAAGGCAGTGATGCCATTGATGAAAAAGGGATCGACCTTGTCTTACTCGCATGGGTTTAATATCGTTGAAGAGGGGGTAAAAATTCGTGAGGATATAACAGTGATTATGGTAGCACCAAAAAGTCCTGGATCTGAAGTTAGAGAGGAATACAAACGTGGTTTTGGCGTGCCAACACTTATTGCTGTTCATGTAGACAATAACCCAAATGGAAATGGTCTAGAGTTAGCCAAAGCTTATTGTGTCGGAACAGGTGGTCATCGTGCTGGGGTATTGGAATCCTCGTTTGTAGCAGAGGTAAAGTCTGACTTGATGGGCGAGCAAACTATCTTGTGTGGTGTACTCCAAACAGGTTCGATATTGTGCTTTGATAAAATGGTTAAGCAAGGAGTTGATTCAAGCTATGCTTCAAAACTTATTCAATTTGGTTGGGAGACAATCACTGAAGCATTAAAGCATGGTGGTGTTACTAATATGATGGATCGTTTGAGTAACCCAGCTAAAATCAAAGCCTTTGAACTTTCGGAAAGATTGAAAGAAATTATGACCCCATTGTTTCAAAAACATATGGATGATATCATGTCGGGGCACTTTTCTAAAACTATGATGGAAGACTGGGCAAACAATGACAAAAATCTATTGACTTGGCGTGCAGCAACTGGCGAAACAGCCTTTGAAAAAACAGCCATCACTGACAAAAAAATCAGCGAGCAAGAGTACTTTGACAATGGCGTATTAATGGTTGCTTTTGTTCGTGCAGGAGTCGAATTAGCATTTGATACTATGGTTGCTTCAGGTATCAAAGATGCATCAGCATACTATGAGTCTCTTCACGAAACTCCTTTGATTGCCAACACTATAGCGCGTAAAAAACTATTTGAAATGAATCGTGTGATTTCAGATACAGCTGAGTATGGTTGTTATTTGTTCGATCATGCTTGTAAACCATTGTTAACTGATTTTATGAAGCAAATCAATACTGATGTTATCGGATCTTCGTATCAATCTCACGAAACAGGTGTTGACAACCAAAAATTGATTGAAATCAATGAAATCATTCGAAGTCACTCTGTTGAAGTTATTGGAAAAGAACTTCGTGGTTCAATGACTGCTATGAAGAAACTGGTATAAATATTGGCTGAGCTATTTGACATAAAAAATATTCAAAAAGCAAAAGATATCGTTCGTGATGTCGCTTTGATTACTCCTCTCCAACGGAATGAAAGGTTGAGTGAGCAGTATGATGCGAATGTGTATTTCAAAAGAGAAGATCTTCAGCCCATACGATCGTTTAAACTTCGAGGTGCTTATCACAAAATCTATAAACTTTCTGATGCTGAAAGAAAATTAGGGATCGTATGTGCAAGTGCTGGTAATCATGCCCAAGGTGTTGCACTTGCCTGTAACAAACTCGGAATAAAAGGAACGATTTTTATGCCTGTTCCCACACCAAAACAGAAGCTCAATCAAGTTCGTATGTTTGGTGGCCAAAACATAGAAACAAGACTTGTTGGTGATACTTTTGATGATGCCTATGCTGCTGCACAGTTATTTAAAGATCAATCAAAGAGTATTTTTATTCATCCTTTTGAAGATAAAGATGTAGTTATTGGTCAAGCAACACTTGCACTCGAACTTTTGGAGCAATCGAAAGACCCAATTGATTATATAATCGTTCCCATAGGGGGAGGTGGTCTTATTTCTGGGGTTTTACACGTTTTTAAAACCCTTTCGCCCAATACAAAAGTGATTGGAATAGAGCCTGAAGGAGCGCCTGCCATGCAGCAATCTTTAGAAAGAGGAAAAAACACTGAATTGAGCAGGATTGATCCCTTTGTTGATGGTGCTGCAGTGCGTAGAGTAGGGGATGAAGCCTATAATCTGTGCGATAACTATTTGGATAAGCTAGTCCTTGTTTCAGAGGGTAAAATTTGTCAATCGATACTCAAATTATATAACAGAGAAGCTATTGTTGTAGAGCCTGCTGGAGCGATGTCAACAGCTTCTTTAAAAATGATTGGTGAAGAAATTAAGGGCAAGAATGTGGTCTGTTTGATTTGTGGTGGGAATAATGATATAACTCGAATGGCAGAAATTAAAGAACGTGCATTGTTGGAAGCAAAACTGCTTCATTACTTCATTGTTCGTTTTCCACAGCGTGCTGGTGCACTCAAAGAGTTTGTTGCCGATGTACTAGGTCCAAAAGACGACATTACTTTCTTTGAGTACTCCAAAAAGAACAACCGATCGAATGGTCCTGCTGTAGTTGGGATTGAATTGAAAAACCCAGATGATTTTGATCCTCTAGTGAAACGAATGAAATCAAAAGGTTTTTATGGAGATTATATCAACAATAAACCAGACTTGTTTCAATTTTTAATATAATTGTAAAAAAAATTGCATGAAATCTAAGTATTCCTCAATACCTAAAAAATATGCTATAAATCAAACTATAGCACACACCAATTATTTGATCGATGGTCAAATTGGAACTTGGGATGGAAATTCAGCCCAGGTGTATTCTTCCATACAAACAGAAAATGAAAATGGTGACTACGGCCCAACGCTGTTGGGTACTGTTCCCGACATGGATGAAAAATCTGCTCTAGCTGCCTTACATGCTGCTGATAAAGCGTATTACAAGGGACAAGGACAGTGGCCAACCATGAAAGTCTCTGAACGAGTTGTGTGCATGCAAAAGTTTGTTGACTTGATGAAGCTCAAAAGAGAAGAAGTCGTTAAGTTGATCATGTGGGAAATTGGAAAAAACCTCAATGATTCTCAAAAAGAATTTGACAGAACAGTCGATTATATCAGTGATACCATCGCTGCTTACAAGGACATCGATCGTTCAAGTGCTAAATTCCATCAAGAAGGTGGGGTCCACGCACACATCCGTAGAGGACCCATTGGCATTGTACTTTGTTTGGGCCCTTACAACTATCCACTGAATGAGACGTTTTGCTTGTTGATCCCAGCAATAATGATGGGTAATACTGCTATTTTTAAGCCTGCTAAGCATGGTGTACTGCTAATTGCGCCTTTACTTGAAGCATTTCATAGGAGTTTTCCACCAGGTGTTGTAAACATTGTATTTGGTAGAGGTCGAACCATTGCTTCGCCCATCATGAAGTCAGGATTGGTTGATGTTTTGGCACTCATAGGGCATAGCAGTTCTGCAATTTCACTGCAAGACCTGCACCCTAAGAAAAGTAGACTTCGTTTAGTGTTGGGTCTAGAGGCTAAAAACCCAGGGATTATTTTACCTGATGCTGATTTGGACCAAACAGTAAGTGAATGTATAAGTGGAACATTGTCGTTTAATGGGCAGCGATGTACCGCTCTCAAGGTGCTATATGTTCATGAAGATATACGTGAACAGTTTTTAGAGAAATTTTCCAAAGCAGTGGATGCATTGCAAGTTGGATTGCCATGGGAGAATTCTTTATTGACTCCCTTACCCGAACCCACCAAGCCTGCATACATTAAAGATTTGATTGATGATGCAGTAGAAAAAGGTGCATCGATCATCAATACTAGAGGTGGTGAAATGACTGCCAACTATTGCTTTCCAGCAGTATTATACCCTGTTACACAATACATGAAAGTTTATGAAGAAGAGCAATTTGGTCCTGTCATTCCAGTATTGTCGTTTACTGACATTCAGCAGCCATTGGATGATATGTCTTCTTCATCTTATGGCCAGCAAGTAAGCCTTTTTGGTAAAGATGTCAATCAGTTGGCACCGCTAATTGACACCCTTGCCAACCTTGTATGTCGTGTAAATTTGAATAGCTCTTGCCAGCGGGGCCCAGACGTTTATCCTTTTACAGGGCGAAAAGACTCGGCAGTGAGCACATTGAGTGTTCACGATGCGCTGCGTTCTTTCTCGATTCGAACTTTCCTCGCTTCGAAAGTCAATGACACCAACAATGTGATTTTAGAGCGATTAATGGCATCTAAAAAATCTAAGTTTATCAGTACAGATTATATATTGTAAAACTTAATTATTGAGCATAACTGGCATCACCAACATCGTAATATGCTCATTCTCGTCAGTTCCGTCAATAGGGGTGAGTAAACCTGCACGGTTGGGCAATGACATCTCAAACTGCACCTCTTTACAGGTCATATTGTTTAGCATTTCGATTAAAAAGCGAGAGTTAAATCCAATTTCCATATCACTCCCTTGAAACGAGCAACTAATACGCTCATCAGCACGATTACTATAGTCGATATCCTCAGCATAAATATTGAGTTCAGCACCAGCCAATTTTAGTCGAACCTGATGCGTTGTTTTGTTTGAAAATATGCTCACACGTTTCATGGATGTTAAAAACAAATTGCGATCAATGGTAAGTACATTGGGATTGTCTTTGGGAATTACAGCTTCGTAATTAGGATATTTTCCGTCGATCAAACGTGAGGTCAATTGAATATCATCAAAAGAAAAGTGGGCATTACTGTTGTTATATTCTAGTTGTACCTCTACTTCATTTCCAGTCAAAATAGACTTCAATAAAGTCAAGGGTTTTTTGGGTATTATAAACTCTGCCGATTCGTCGCTGGTGATGTCTGTTCTAATATAACGAACCAGTTTGTGGGCATCTGTAGCAACAAAAGTTAATCCAGTTGATGAAAACTGAAAAAACACACCACTCATAACAGGTCTTAGATCGTCATTACCAGAAGCAAATAAAGTATTGTTGATTGCTGTGCCAAGCACATTTCCAGGAATACTTATTTGACTTGCATCACTTACGCTAGCAGCTTTTGGAAATTCTTCAGCAGTTGCATATGCCAATGCATATTTTCCTGAACTGGAGCTGATTTCAACTGTATTTTGATCGGTCAAGGTAAAAGTCAATGGCTGCTCTGGAAAAGTTTTGATGGTTTCAAGCAACAAGCGAGCTGGTACTGCTATACTGCCACTGTCATCAGATTCAACTTCGATGACTGCAGACATTGTTGTTTCTAAATCAGTTGCAGTGACACGAAGTTTGTTTTCGCCTACATCAAATAAGAAATGATCAAGTATGGGCAATGTATTGGTGTTGTTGAGAACCCCAAACAAGGTTTGAATTGGCTTTAAAAGGGCAGAACTGGAGACTATAAATTTCATGTGCGATAATATGTAATTAACAAAAATACTTTTTCATTTTTTAATATGGAAACGAACTTATCAACACTATTCAAAATGTATGGAGACAACATCAAGGTATTGCAATCCAAATAGGCTAGCGGCACCACCTGTATGTTTGGGATTGCTCTTATAAATCGCAAGTTCAAGCAGTCCTAAGGAGTTAAACAAAGCGAGTTCTTTTCCTCCTTCCACGCGTTTATTTTTATCGACATCAAAACGAATGATTTCAGAGTAGGAACGAACAATTTTCTTGATTTCATTGTTGCGAACTTGTATTGTAAATTGTCGCTGTTGACCTATTTCTAGAAATAATTCTTCACTGATATTGGTGATTATATTTTCGTAATTATCGATATAGATAACCTTTCCAATAATCGAATTTTTATGATTACCAACACTTGGTGTAAATGGTAACGAGATTTCGATTTCATTTCTTTTAACTCCGATGACATTGGGCGCACCACCTCGCATCAGGTGAGCAGCTGCATGAACAAAAAAATCAAGGGAATATAAGCTATCGTTTGGCACTTGTTTGATATCAATCTCATAGACTTCATCTGGTTTGATTTTTGGTGAAATCAGAGACAGAATACCATTATCAGCACAGACAAAATAATGCTTATTTAGTTTCGCAACGATGGGTTTATTTTCGGGGCTTATCGTGTCATCAATACAAAGAATATGCACTGAACCTTCAGGGAAGTGGGTGTAGCTATGTTGCACAACAAAGGCAGCTTGCGCAACATGGAAGGGCTCAATCTCATGCGATATATCTACAATTATTGGACGAACAAGCATGCTATGAAGTTTCGCTTTTAAGATTGCAAGAAAAGGGTCTTTTTGTCCAAAATCTGATGTAAGTGTGAGTACTGGATTCAAATTGATAACTTTAAATTAAGCACAGAAGACAAAATTCGTTAATTTTGATTTCAAAGTTACCAAAAAAAAAGTGGTGACCTTTTTGTAAAACATTTTGCCATTGAATGAAATCTCTATACAACTTACAGAAGTAAACCCAACTGTTTTTTATGGTGGGAGTAAAAGTAAAAATATCGCAACACTCAAGCGATACTTTCCAAAGATAAAAATTGTAGCACGTGGCGAAACCATTACTGCTTATGGCGAGGAAGAAATTCTTGAAGAATTTGAAAAGCAAATGGATCGTTTGATAATCCATTATGGAAAATACAACTCTCTCGACCAAGACACAGTTGAAAAAATCCTCACTTCCTCAATTGAAGATAATTTTGGACTAGAAGATACAGATGTGCAAAAAATATTACATGGTGTTGGTGGGAAAGTCATCAAAGCTAGAACATTCAACCAAGCAAGATTGGTCGAATCAATTCAGACAAATGATTTGGTGTTTGCTGTTGGTCCTGCTGGTACAGGAAAGACTTATACAGGTGTTGCAATGGCAGTAAAAGCACTTAAAAACAAAGAAGTCAAACGAATCGTTTTAACACGCCCAGCTGTTGAGGCAGGCGAGAATCTTGGGTTTTTGCCTGGGGATTTGAAAGAAAAATTAGACCCATATATGCAGCCCTTGTACGACGCACTGCGCGATATGATCCCTGCTGAGAAGCTGTCGAGCTACATCGAAAAAGGGACCATTCAAATTGCACCAATGGCATTTATGCGTGGACGAACAATTGATGATGCCTTTGTGATTTTAGACGAAGCCCAAAACACCACCCACAATCAGATGAAAATGTTTTTGACCCGAATGGGTAAAAACACTAAGTTTGTGATTACAGGTGATCCTGGGCAAATCGATTTGCCTCGACGTGTGATTTCTGGTCTAAAGGAGGCATTGCTTATTCTATCAGATGTCAAAGGCATTGACGTTATTCGTCTTGATGGGCGTGATGTGATACGACATAGACTGGTCAAAAAAGTCATTGAAGCGTATAAAAAAACAGAGCACAACAACTAATGGCTGCCAACACACTTATGCACACTGACTTTGTGTTTGCCGACCAAACCAAAAAATACACAGGCAAAGTTCGTGAGGTTTACACTTTGGCAGATGATACCCTCGTTATGATTGCAACAGATCGTTTATCTGCTTTTGATGTTGTGATGCCAAGGGGCATTCCATTCAAAGGTCAAATCCTAAATCAGATTGCGACTCATATGATGAAGTCAACTTCTGATCTGGTTCCAAATTGGATTCTCTCAACGCCTGACCCCAATGTTGCTGTTGGAAAAAAATGTACGCCATTTAAAATTGAAATGGTCATCCGTGGGTACTTGGCTGGACATGCTGCTCGTGAATATAAAGCTGGGAATCGACTGCTATGTGGGGTTGCCATGCCAAAGGGGATGAGAGAAAACGATGCATTTCCAGAACCCATTATAACCCCTGCTACCAAAGCCGAACAAGGAGATCACGATGAAGACATCAGTGAAGAACAAATTTTGGAAAAGGGTATCGTTTCTGAACAGGATTACTTTCAGTTGAAAGACTACACCAATAAGTTATTTTCAAGAGGAACAGTACTGGCTGCAAAACAAGGTCTTCTGCTTGTTGACACCAAGTACGAGTTTGGAAAAGACGCTGATGGAAACATTGTTTTGATTGATGAAATTCACACGCCTGATTCCTCTCGTTATTTTTATGCTGATGGATATGAAGATCGGCAAAAGCGTGATGAACCACAAAAACAACTCTCAAAAGAGTTTGTTCGACAATGGCTCATTCTCAATGGATTTCAAGGGTTGAGTGGGCAGCAACTCCCTTTTATGAATGATGACTACATCGACAGTGTGTCTAATCGATATGTGGAGCTTTTTGAACAAATTATGGGTGCCCCTTTTGAAAAAGCCTCAACTGAAAATATAGATGAGCGTATAAGGCACAATCTCAAAGTATTTTTTTAAAATAATTTAAGTTTGTCAATACAGCCATTAACTCCTCGTCAGTGCAATCATAAATGATATTTTTTGTATCGTTTTCCTTTCTGCGAATCCACGTCATTTGGCGTTTTGCATAATGCCTTGTGTTTTGTTTGATCTGAGCGATGGCTTGGTCTAAATCAATGTTTTCATCCAAAAAATCAAATACCTCTTTATACCCAACAGTTTGTAATGCGTTAAGCTCTCGATGTGGATATAAGTGCTCCGCTTCCAACAGAAGCCCTGCATTGATCATTTGATCGACTCGATCATTGATACGATCATAAAGTAGAGTTCTGGGAATATCAACACTTAGTTGATAAACCTCAAAGGGGCGTGGTGGTTTTTTCTGATTTAAAAAAGATGAATAGGGTTTGCCAGCAGCCAAACAAACACTCAAAGCACGTAAAACACGATTTGGATTTTTGACATCCATTTTTTCGAAAAGCTCAGGATCAAGCATTTGTAATTCTTTTTGCAAATCTTCTAAGCCATTCTTTTGTAATCGATCGCCGAGTGATAATCGAATTTCTTGTGATACCGATGGAAATTGATCGAATCCATGCACCACAGCATGCATATACAAACCAGAACCACCCACTAAAACAGCGATATTGTTATGCTTAAAATAGCCGCTCAGTGCCTCAATGGCGTCTGTTTCAAACTGCCCTACAGAGTAGGTGGTGTGTATGCTTTTATGTTGTATAAAATGATGGGGGACTTCCTTTCGTTCGGCAGCAGTTGGAACAGCAGTACCAATGGTCATTTCTTCATAAAACTGTCGTGAATCACAAGAGAAAATCTCAGCACCTAACGCTTTTGCAATTCGTATTGCAATTGAGGTTTTTCCGCTAGCAGTGGGCCCTGAGAGTGTGATAAGTGTTTTGTTCATTTAAGCAGAATTCAATGAAATAACTTTTATTGTTTCGTGTTTTCGCAAGTGGCTTTTGATAATATGCCTGGCTTCTCGCGTATCTTTCATAGGATAGATGATGTTTTTGAGTGCTTGTGGATGCGTAATTTGATGGGATATGTTTATATAACCAAAGCCAACCAATTTCTTGTTTTCAATCAAAATCACACTCTGCTCCTCAGGGTTTCTACCACGATCTACAATCACCATGTCTGTATGACGAAACTCAACATCATTAATGAGCTGCTGCACACGTTTGTTATAATTTTCTGGTGGCTCTTTTTCAACACAAGCCCCAAGGCATTTTTGCTTTTGATACAATCCACATCCTCCGTCTTTTTTATCCATACTTAATAGCTGTAAACACAAGCTGTATTTTTCGGCATAATGAAACAATATGCTTCTTGCGTGATTCAAATTTTTGAATGTCGTAAGATACTCATCTTCTGAACTGGCGTGTACCAATCGCAACACTTTATAATCATTTTTATTTTCAGCCAAACTCAGCCCAAATTTGATGAAGCTGCTTTTGTAAACCCTGTTGTGTTTGGGTTTGTGTAATTTGATTTCATCTAATTCTTTCAGCAACGCAATCAACTCATTACCTGTCTCCTCAACACTGATTGAATCTGTCTCAATCTGGATACGTAATTGCTTTTTCCTTGAACTACTAAAGTGTTGATTGACTCGACGTTTCATGTTTTTACTCTTTCCGATATAGATGATATCTCCTTTGCTGTTGTGGAAATAATACACACCCATTGATGCTGGAACTGTCTTAAGAAGTTTGAGCAGATACCTTGGTTTTTTGGTGTTGGAATGAGATTTGATCAGATTTTTTAAAATATGTTTTTCTCCATCTTTATGAAGTAAAATTTTTAGTAAATCGAGTGTTGCTCTAGCATCGCCAGCAGCCCTGTGACGATCGCTCAAAGGAATCCCCAAACTGCGAACGAGTTTTCCAAGCTTATAAGACTCAACATCTGGGATGAGTTTTTTGGATAGTTCAACAGTACACAGTGTTTTTCGCTCAAAATCAAACCCCAACCGGTCAAATTCACTCTGTAGCATTCGATAGTCAAACGAAGCATTATGTGCTACCAGCACACAATCGGTTGTAATTTCTACTATACGCTTGGCAATTTCATAAAATTTAGGAGCGTTTAGCAACATTCGCTCATTGATTCCTGTGAGATTTTCAACAAATGGTTGTATCGGTCGTTCAGGGTTAATTAGCGAAATCAGTTGGTCTATAATCTCTAGGCCGTCATACTTATAAATAGCAATCTCTGTGATACCTTCTTCACCATATTTACCCCCAGTCGTTTCGACATCAACCACAGCGTACATAGGCATTAATTTCTTACTCCGAATATTTTGCTGCCAACACGAATCATATTGCTTCCACAAGTCAAGGCGAGTCGATAATCCCCACTCATTCCCATCGATAGAATATCCCACTGATGCTGCGATTGGTGTTGGTCGTAGTACTGTTGCAGTGATCTAAACTCTTCTTCAATTTGGTCTTGATTAGTTGTAAAACTTGCCATACCCATTAGACCTCGAATTCGAACATTGGTGCAATCAAATTGTTGTAGAAGGGTATCGCAATTTTCGTAAGTAAGCCCAAACTTTGTTTCTTCCTGCGCAATTCGAACTTGCAATAAACAATCAATAACTCTATCGTTTTTCTTTCCTTGCTTATCAATCTCATTCACTAATCTTGTACTATCAACACTGTGAATGAGGGAAATAAATGGTGCGATGTACTTAACTTTATTTCGCTGCAAGTGGCCAATCATGTGCCAACGTATGTTTTTGGACATTACTGCTGCCTTATCAACTATCTCTTGCACTTTGTTTTCTCCAAAATCGAGCTGACCACTTTCATACGCCTCTTCAATCCGATCAATAGGCTTTGTTTTGGATACAGCCACAAGGGTCACTTCTGAAGGAATCGATGAAAGGATAGCAAAAAGATTATCTTTAATCATTGTAAAAAAAAATCAAAGATAAGCATACCGAGCAAAGGTTTTGGTTTGATATAGGTGCTTTTTGGGGGAAGTAAATCACATTCATCAACTGTGGATAAGGGAAAAAATCAATTTCTCCAAATAGATATTGGGAGTAATTATCAATTTGACAATTGACCCATACGTGCATGTGTTGTGGCTTAGGTCGAATGGCTTTAAATGGGGCTAAATACATTTTTAAAAACAGTTTATGATTTGGTAGGCAACCTCAAGTGCTGAAGTACCTGCCCGCAAAGATACAACAGGCTCTTTATTCTTTCTTATGGCATCTGCAAAACTCTCCAATTCGGATAAAATTGCATTGCTTTCATGAACTTCAGGATTGTCAAATAGAATCTGCTTTTCAATCCCTTCGGCGTTCTTAAGAATCATTGCAAAATCTTCAGGTGATTTTGGAGCATCTTGCATGCGAACAATTTCAACTTTCTTCTTAAAATAGTCAACAGACACATAAGCATCTTGCTGAAAAAAGCGAGACTTACGCATTGTTTTTAAGGATATTCTACTCGCTGTCAAGTTCGCAACACAGCCATTTTCAAACTGCAATCTTGCATTGGCAATATCAGGCGTTTGACTAATGACAGAGACGCCATTGGCCTGTACATTGATCACCTTGGATTTAACTACACTTAAAACAGCGTCGATGTCGTGAATCATCAAATCCAAAATCACAGAAACATCTGTTCCTCGAGGGTTAAACTCTGCCAATCGATGTGCTTCAATAAACTTAGGATCTTTAATATACGAATGTGCTGATCTAAATGCTGGATTGAATCTTTCAACTTGACCAACCATACCCAATCGACCTTTTGATTTGGCTAAAGAGACCAACTCATTTGCCTGTTCAACAGTTGCAGTGATTGGCTTTTCTAAAAATACATGCAATCCATTTTGAAGTGCTTTTTTTGCCAACTCAAAATGGGTGAGTGTTGGAGTTACAATATCAATTACATCAACAGCCCGAAGTAATTGATTGATTTCTGAAAATGATTGATATCCAAATTCTCTAGCTATCTTTGCTGCAATCTGAGGTTGTGTATCATAAAAACCAACCAAATCAAAGTGATTGGATTCCTTTAATAAGCGTAAGTGTATTTTTCCTAAATGACCAGCGCCAAGAACCCCAATCTTAATTTTTTTATCCATAGAGACAAAAGTAGGCTTTATCGATAAATTATTCCATAGAAAATAGCCAAAGTCTTTGTAGTTTTATAACGTGATTGATACCACCAAGCATCAAGGAATGCGCAGGCATTTGGTCGAACAGCTGCGTACCAAAGGAATTACCAACGAGGATGTTTTGTCTGC
Source organism: uncultured Flavobacteriaceae bacterium (assembly GCA_964008075.1). Classification (GTDB taxonomy): domain Bacteria; phylum Bacteroidota; class Bacteroidia; order Flavobacteriales; family Flavobacteriaceae; genus UBA724. Next base: position 22,694 of record CAXGAP010000008.1, on the reverse strand, counting down.
CATTGGCACCATTCCTCGCCATTTGTTTCTGGATAGCAGTTTTGAATCGCATGCCTACCAAGATAAAGCATTTCCCATCGCTGCAGAACAAACGATTTCTCAGCCCTATACAGTTGCGTTTCAAACCCAGCTCCTACAAGCAGAACAAGGCCAGAAGGTACTCGAAATCGGTACAGGATCGGGCTATCAAACAGCTGTTTTAACCTTGTTGGGCGTGGATGTGTATTCAATTGAGCGGCAACACCAGTTGTATCGATATAGTATGCGTCAGTTGTCAAAGTTGGGCTATCACCCAAAAAAACTAGTGTTTGGCGATGGTTATAAGGGTCTTCCTTCCTTTGCTCCTTTCGATCGAATTTTGGTCACAGCAGGTGCTGCTGAAATCCCCAACGTACTTTTGGATCAACTCGCGATTGGTGGTCGAATGGTGATCCCTGTTGGGATGGATACCCAAGAGATGATTCTGATTGTACGAACCTCTGCCAAAGAATTTGAAAAGCAAAAACACGGGAGTTTTCGATTTGTTCCCATGTTGTCGGACAAAAACTGATTATCGATTCGAATAGCTCTTTTTCACACGATCGAGCTGCCTTTTGTTGTCCCTGTCTTTGATGGTTTCTCTTTTGTCATGAATCTTTTTACCTCTCGCCAAAGCAATGCGAAGTTTTGCATAGCCTTTATCGCTGATAAACAAGTTAAGCGGCACAATTGTTAGCCCCACATTTTTGACCTCTTTATATAATTTTCGAAGTTCTTTTTTTTGCAACAACAACTTTCGATCAGCCCTCACACGATGATTGACATACCCCCCATGACTGTAGGTTTCGATAGACATATTGATGACAAACAGCTCTCCACGATCATTAAATTCACAAAAACTTTCGGCAATAGAAGCCTTCGAAGCACGAATGGATTTGATTTCCGTGCCTGTCAATACAATGCCAGCAGTGTACTGGTCGATCAGCTCATATTCAAAACGAGCGCGCTTGTTTTTGATATTGACTTGTTTTTGCATGGCGCAAAGGTAGGAACTAAAATTTAGCTATACCCAAACTCCAGGTTGTCAGAAAAGGTTTTTATGCAGTTGGTGTAAGAATTGAAGTGTTGAAGAATTGGTTTATAACTTCCAATTAAAATAAAAAAGAAAGCTGTGGAAATCTTTACTGTTTATCTTATTTTTGCCTTTTGCTATGCATATGGAAAATGTAAGAGATCATCAACTGTTTGAACTTATTGAGGCAGAACACCAACGCCAACTCTTTGGAATTGAGCTTATTGCCTCCGAAAACTTTACCAGTCCACAAGTCATGGAAGCCACTGGTTCTGTATTGACCAACAAGTATGCAGAGGGCTATCCTGGCAAGCGATATTATGGTGGTTGCGAGGTGGTTGATGAAGTCGAAAACCTAGCGATTGAGCGTGTGAAAACCTTGTTTGGTGCTGACTATGCAAACGTTCAACCACACTCTGGATCGCAAGCCAACACTGCTGTTTATCATGCCTTTATCAAGCCAGGAGATAAAATCATGGGCTTTGATCTTGCCCATGGTGGGCATCTAACACATGGATCTCCTGTCAACTTTTCTGGGCGTCTATACAATGCAGTGTTTTATGGAGTTGAAAAAGATACAGGCCTATTGAATTATGACAATATTCAAGCGATGGCTGAGAAGGAAAAGCCACAAATGATCATTGCTGGAGCGTCTGCCTATTCTCGTGATATCGATTTTAAACGTTTTCGAGAAATTGCTGACAGTGTAGGTGCTTTTTTACTTGCTGATATTTCTCATCCCTCTGGTCTAATAGCCAAGGGTTTACTCAATGACCCCATTCCACATTGTCATGTGGTTACAACGACAACCCACAAAACCCTTCGAGGACCAAGAGGTGGTTTGATTTTAATGGGTAAAGATTTTGAAAACCCATTTGGCATTACCCTAAAAAGTGGAAAGAAACGCATGATGTCCTCTTTGGTGGATGGCGGCGTTTTTCCAGGAAATCAAGGGGGGCCACTTGAGCATGTTATCGCTGCCAAGGCTGTTGCCTTTGGTGAAGCTCTAACGGATGATTTTATGCACTATATTGTTCGTGTTCGTAACAATGCACAAGCCATGGCAAAGGCACTCGTTGCGCGTGATTACAATATCATTTCGGGTGGTACGGACAATCATATGATGCTTGTTGACTTGCGCAACAAAGATATTTCAGGTAAAGATGCTGAACATGCCTTGGTCAAAGCTGAAATAACAGCCAACAAGAACATGGTACCTTTCGATGACAAATCACCTTTTGTAACATCAGGTATTCGTTTTGGAACAGCTGCGATTACCACTCGTGGTTTAGTTGAAGACGATATGGAACAAGTGGTTGATCTCATTGATCGAGCAATCAAAAATCATTCGGATGAAGACGCATTGCAAAGCATCGGTAAAGAGGTACATCAACTCATGTCCCATCGTCCTTTGTTTGTTGCGTAATCAATCTTCCTCTTCAAAAATGACGTGTTGAAACGCACCCAAATCAGGTGATGTTGTTCTGTCAGCGCCCTTCAAATCCAAAGGAATACCAGCAGCATAGTCTTTATTACCCAACCCTATGAAGTCGCTTTCTTGTGTGATGCGAAAGTCATTTTGTGTGGGGTTGTGAAAACTGGCGTTTTTGTTGACAATCAATTTTGGATAGTAGTCTAATGCGTTAAAATCATAGTAGGGATTTTCAAAAATACTATCATCACTTGGATCGAAACGCAAGGCCGTATGATCCAATGTAAATGATAGCTCTTGTTCTCCTTTTTGCTCAACGCCAAACTCTACCGATTGATTCCCATCGATGATACAGTTGGCAAACACTGCTTTTTCGAGAGGCATAACAAAATCTTCTGTATCAGAAATGGGTACATAATCATTGAGGATGACAGCAGGGGTGGAACGAAAACTGCGATTCCAGTAGTTGGAAAAAGTGCAGTGCGTAAACTCATAAGAGCCACCTATATTTCCATAAAACGAAGCATTGCCTGCATTTCCAAAAATAGAGTTAACCGCCTTGACATGAGCTGTTTTTGCCCAAAGACCAACAGTGCTGCTATTATGAATTTGAGTTTGCTCTAATGATAGTGTCGGATTTTCTGTTTCATCATTGTAGTCCATCAAAATACCAACAGAGGCATTTTTGATTGTAGCATGACGAAATATATGATTGGTGCTGCCAGCTGTGAGCCAAATGGTACCCCACTGTCCAGGGATATCTTCAAAAAATGGCTCAAGACGATCTCCTGCAAAAATCACCTCTCCCTCAAGTTGTTCTTCATCAACACTGGGGTTGCCCAATACGTGCACACTGCTCGATTGGGCAGCAATCAAGCCCGAGTTGTCATGAAAATGAATTCGAGCACCTGCCTCAAATACTGCTGTTTTTTCAGGGGGTATACCTGCATAGCCATAAATCACATAGGGCTTCTCATTGGTAAATTCCAATTCATCATCATCCAAATAAAATCCTTCGATACCAACTACATTTCCCTCATCATCTATGCCCAAGGGCAAAATCTCTTTTATCCCATCTTTGTCTCGCTCAGGATATAGAAAGATAGCGTCCTTCACCAAAGTAATGAGCTCCACAGCTTGATTATCAACAAGCAATTGATCGTTGTAAAGAAATTCGGTGGCGTTGGGGGTGTATTCTTTAATATCAACAGTGGTTTCGATAAACACATAGATACTGTCTTTGGCAAGAAGCTCGACTTGTTCAAAGCTCTCACCATGAATCCCATCGACATTGATTCGAAATTGAGATTGGCTACCTTGTCCAAGTCGAATGGAACCAATTTCAACATTTCGATCAGATAGATTGTATATTCTAAGGTTATAGGTCGAAGAACCAATTAAAGTAAATACAGTATCCAAATAAACAGTATCGCTGCTAAATCCGATGTCTTGGGTTTGGGCAGGGGAGAAGGTAAGGTCATAATCACAAGACTTGATCAAAACAATCGTTAAAAGGATAACGATAAACGTGAAAAACTTTTTCATCGCGATCTACTTCTTAACAATTTCGACCTCAAAGAGTTTGTCCCAGTATTTTCCTGTCACAAAAAAAGTATTTCGTTTGGGGTGATAGGCAATTCCATTAAAAACATCGATTTGAGGGTGTTGTGTGACTTGTTCTTTTAAACCAGAAAAATCAACAACCCCAACCACCTGACCATTCGTTGGATTGATGATAATCACCACCTCTTTGTTGAATTGATAGGTATTGGCATAAATCAACCCATCGGCATACTCCAACTCGTTCACTTTGCTGATGAGCTTCTTATTGGTTACGATATCTACATAGCCATTTTCTTCAAAAGTCGTTGGGTCAAGTGTCCATAGCTTCTCACTACCATCTGTTTTGTAGATCACCTTTTCATCATTACACAAGCCCCAACCTTCTTTGCTTTTCCGATAATTGAAAGAGCGTAGGAGTTTAAAATTTGTGGGATCATACACAAAACCTATGTTTTCCTTCCAAGTGAGTTGAATCGCTTGGTTATTGATAAAAGTTAGTCCTTCTCCAAAGTAGGAGGCATCTAGCGAGAGTTTTTGAATCACCTCTCCAGTCTCATAATCTGTTTTTCGAATCGAAGAAAGACCATATTGCCCAGTACTTTCGTAAAGCTCCCCCTTATAAAATTCGAGTCCCTGTGTGTATGCATTTTTATCATGCGGGTAGGTGTTGATCAGTTTATAAGTATAGATTTCAGGTGCTTCCTCAGCAAAGACTGTGAATTTTTCTTCAACTGAAAAGGGCTTGCTGTCAACATTAAATTTGGCAATCAAACGATGATTTCCCAGCCTGTTAATCACTTTAAAACTGCTGTCAAGCAAACTGTCATTGAGAGAATAACGAACTTCTTGAATGTCGTGTTGCTTTGGGTTGGATAGCTCGAAAAACAAGGTATCCCCAACAGTCAACTCGTTTGTGGTGCTGTTTGTGTTTAGGGAAAAGTGCCCTGGTGCAACCGAGCTACATCCAGACAATAAAATTAGGGCAATAAAGACGAGAATCCTCATATTTTGAAATAGATAACGAAATTATTCAATAAATATTGAATGAAAAAATCCGAATCAGGTATATTTGCATTGGGTAAGTTCTGCACAACCAGCTCCTGCCGAATCCCCCAGGGCGGGAACGCAGCAAGGGTAGGCGGTTGTAGCGGTGTGATGTAGGTCGCTTACCCTTTTTTAACATATACAATGCAAGTTGTTTTTATTACAGGTGGGTCAACAGGAATTGGAAAGGCAACAGGTGCATTGCTCCAGTCCTCTGGCTATAAGGTAATCGGCACCAGTCGATCGCCAGATCGTTATAAAAACCATCCATTTCCTCTTGTGCAGATGGATTTACACGATGTATCCTCGATTGAAAAAGCTGTACAAACAGTGATTTCCCAACATGGCCAAATCGATGTGTTGGTCAACAATGCTGGGAAAGGAATCGTGGGGCCAGTAGAGGAAACACCAGTCGAAGAAATCCGAAAAGCTTTCGAAACAAACCTCGTGGGAGCAATTGCAGTCATGCAAGCTGTTTTGCCTGTTATGCGAAAAAGAAACAAAGGGAAAATCATCAATATTACTTCGATAGCTGGGTATGCTGGTTTGCCTTTTCGAGGCATGTACTCTGCCACAAAAAGCGCACTGCACATGGTAACTGAGAGTTTACGCCTCGAACTCAAACACACAAACTTGCAGTCCTGCACACTGGCACCTGGAGATGTAGCAACAAATATCGTTCAGGGGCGTTATCATACACCTGTCAAAGACGATTCACCTTACAAATCGATCTATGGTGCTGCTAGAAAAGACATGGATGCACATGTTGACGATGGTGTTTCTGCCAAAACTGTGGCGAAAGCAATTCATAAAATCATTCAAAGAAACAAATTGAAACCCCACTATACTGTAGGGCCTTTTTTACAGCGTTTTTCTGTATATTTAAAATCTTATCTACCTGCAAAATTATATGAGTATATTCTCAGTAAATTCTATAATATTTAATCACAATTCTATATGAAATTTTTTATCGACACTGCTAATCTAGAACAAATCAAAGAAGCACAAGCACTAGGTGTTTTGGATGGCGTAACAACCAATCCGTCTCTAATGGCCAAAGAAGGCATTACAGGAGAGAAAAACATCTTACAACACTACGTCGATATTTGTAACGCTGTGACGGGCGATGTTTCTGCTGAAGTGATTGCTACAGATTATGATGGCATTATCAAAGAAGGAGAAGCCTTGGCAAAACTGCACGCCCAAATTGTAGTTAAGGTTCCCATGATAAACGATGGGATCAAAGCGATTCGCTATTTCTCTGACAAAGGAATTAAGACCAATTGCACACTGGTTTTCTCTGCTGGGCAGGCTTTATTGGCTGCAAAAGCAGGTGCGACCTATGTCTCTCCATTCATTGGTCGCCTCGACGATATTTCGTCTGATGGCTTAAATCTCATCGATGAAATTCGTTTGATTTATGACAACTACAACTTTAAAACTCAAATTTTGGCAGCCTCTGTTCGCCACACGATGCATGTATTGGACTGTGCAAAAATTGGTGCTGATGTCATGACAGGTCCTTTGAGTGCCATTGTTGGCTTGCTCAAACACCCACTGACTGATAGTGGCCTTGCCAAGTTCCTCGCAGATCATAAAAAGGGAAACTAAATTTTATACCCCATTGCTGAAGCAGGGGTTTTATGTACTTTTGCGCCTTTAGTTAAACAATATGCTATCAGTTTCAAATCTGTCTATACAATTTGGTAAACGAATTCTATTTGATGAGGTCAATGTGACCTTTACCACTGGAAATTGTTATGGTATCATCGGCGCTAATGGTGCTGGGAAATCAACCTTTCTAAAGGTATTGAGTGGTCAACTTGATCCCAATTCTGGTCATGTTCATTTAGAGTCTGGAAAACGCATGTCTGTTCTTGAGCAAAATCACTTTGCCTACGACGAACAGCAAGTTCTACAGAGTGTTATTATGGGGAATAAACCCCTTTATACCATCAAAAAAGAAATGGATGATTTGTATGCAAAGCCAGACTTTTCAGATGCTGACAGTGAGAGAGTAGGTGAGTTGCAAATCAAGTACGAAGAAATGAATGGTTGGAATGCAGATAGCGATGCTGCTGCGCTCCTATCCAACTTGGGAATTCCTGAAGATCTGCACTATACACTCATGGGCGACCTCGACGGAAAGAAAAAAGTGCGTGTTCTTCTTGCACAAGCCCTTTTTGGCAACCCAGATGTGTTGATCATGGATGAGCCAACCAACGATTTGGATTATGAAACCATCCAATGGCTTGAAGAGTTTTTAGCCAATTATGACCACACTGTGATTGTTGTGTCGCACGATCGTCACTTCTTAGACTCTGTTTGTACGCATATTTCTGATATTGACTTTGGAAAAATCAATCACTACAGTGGAAACTATACGTTTTGGTACGAATCGAGCCAGTTGGCTGCAAGGCAACGAGCACAGCAAAACAAAAAAGCAGAGGAGAAAAAGAAAGAATTAGAAACTTTTATCGCTCGATTTAGTGCCAATGTTGCCAAATCAAAACAAGCCACATCTCGAAAAAAGATGATTGAAAAACTCAACATCGAAGAAATCAGACCATCATCTAGAAGATATCCAGCAATCATATTTGAGCAAGATCGAGAAGCAGGAGACCAGATTTTGAACATCAATAATCTCAGCGTGAATCAAGACAATACGATCTTGTTTGACAAAATTGATCTCAATCTTAACAAAGGAGATAAAGTAATTGTACTTTCCAAAGATGCAAGAGCATCAACTGCATTCTACGAGGCAGTGAGTGGAAATCACCCAGCTGCCAATGGAACAGTCAATTGGGGAATCACGACTTCCCAATCGTATTTGCCTTTGGACAATAGTTCATTTTTCGAAAAACCCCTTTCACTTGTCGATTGGTTGCGTCAGTACGCACAGACAGAAGAGGAGCGTGAGGAGGTTTTTTTAAGAGGATTTTTAGGCAAAATGCTGTTTAGTGGAGAAGAGGCTCTAAAAATGTCAAATGTTCTTTCTGGTGGAGAAAAAGTACGTTGTATGCTTTCTCGTATGATGATGCAGCGTGCCAATGTTGTGATGTTAGATGAGCCGACCAATCACCTCGACTTGGAATCGATTACTGCAATCAACAATTCACTGGTCAAGTTTAAGGGTACAGTACTACTCACAACACATGACCACGCATTTGCACAGTCGGTTGGGAATCGAATTGTTGAGCTCACCCCAAATGGGGTCATTGATCGTCACATGACTTTTGACGAGTATATGTCAGATGAAAAAGTGAAGGCATTACGCCAAAAAATGTATAGCTAAAGAATAGATTTGGCCTTTTCGTGTTCGTCGCGATGAACCAAAACTTGAGCTTCATCTGCTGTCGCAGGAATCGCAAAGCCAGATCGTGCAGCCGAAGTTTGCTGATCTCTTAAAACGCCTATGATGCCAATTTCTTTTAAATCAAAAAGGATTCGTCCAGCTTCAATGCTACTTCCACGAAACAAAACGATATAATCCTTTGCCATTGGGTTTAGTTGTAATAGCTGCTATCCCAAATCGCTCGGTTGAAGTTTTTACCAGCGGCAAAAGCATAGTAAATCACAATAGCTGCGATAGATTTGAACATAAATAAGAAAATCAATAGGAAGTCAGACGAATTTGGTTGAGAACTAAAAAGGCCTAGAGGCATCATAGCTGTCAACAATAAGCTGAGCAGTAGAATCGACAAAATGCTTGTGACGATGTTTTTGAAAGGCCACATCATCAATCGACGCAGTGGATGTAGATCATTTCCCCATTTGTGGATGAGGTAATAATAATCGTTCCCGATTGGCACAAACAAAAGGGGATCGTCAGCGTTTTTAAGCTTAAACAGTTTTGAAGGCGCAACAATTTTCATGTGTTTCACCTCTGTCTTGTGATCCTTTTCTAGCGCTTGTATTTTATCAATGGCTTCCAAAGGAACATCAGCTTTGAAATAGCTAAGATCTAGGAATCGAAGCCGATAATCAATACATATCTTTTTGATCGTATCACGATGAAATATGCGATTTGTTTCTAATTGATCAAAGTCGAATTGATTATAATTCTGATTTGATTTTTTAAAACTGTTTGTGTTCGTTGGTACAGGAGTTGAGTCTTGCACTTGCACGAGAACCTTGTGAAGATCGATAGTGGAAAACATTTTTTTCTTTTTTAGCAATGATCAAAGTTAGATAAAAAGCTAAAATAAAACCAAATAATTAGCAGATATTATGCTCTCAGTTCTGCGCCAAACTCTTTTTGAATTCGTTCAAAAATTTTATTAATTGACTTATCTATCTGCTTGTCAGTTAGTGTTTTACGAGAATCATTGAAAGTGAAACTTAAACCATATGATGTTTTTCCTTTGGGAATACCTTTTCCTTCATAAACATCAAAAAGTTGAATCGATGTCAGTAGTTTTTTCTCAGTTTCTTGTGCAACATTTCGCAACGATGCAAATGATACATGATTGTCGACAAGCAATGCTAAATCACGCTGTACTGAGGGGAATTTGGAGATAGATTTGATGTGCTTTGCGTTGAGTAATGCCACTTTTTGAAATGCTTCTATGTCGATTTCTGCGCCATAAACTTCATTCTCGATCGTTATATCACTAAATGTTGATAATTCTAGTTGCCCCAAATGGGCAAACACAGTGTTTTTAGACATAAGAGTGATGCCATTCTTGAAGTGCTTTTGATTTGTCAGTTCGTGTTCTGTACTCTCAATTCCTGCTCGCTTACAGATTGCCTGGATAACTCCTTTGATAAAAAAGAAGTCATTGCGAAGACCATTGTTGCGCCAGTGATTTTCATTTTGCCCTCCAGTGACCCCTATGACAAGTTGTTTTGTTTCAACATTTTCGTCTCCTTCCTTATAATAGGTGTTTCCAAACTCAAAAAACTTACAGTTCTCATTTTTCCTGTTGATATTGTATTGCATAGATGCAACTAAGCCTTCAAACAAGTTTGTTCTCATTGCTGTGAGGTCTTGACTTAAGGGATTGACAATGGTGATGGTTTTGTCAGCTTCACTTTCATTCAATTTGACAAGTGAGTTGTTATAAATTTCAAAAAATCCGAGGTTTGCCAACTGTTGACCTATAATTCTTTCTATTGTGTCAGCTGCTTTGTCACCTTTGGGCATGGAAGTGGTGAGCTGATCTGAAAAATCGATATTGTTGTAACCATAGATACGTAAAATCTCTTCAACGACGTCGGCAGGTCGTGTTACATCTACACGATAAGTCGGAACAGAAAGACCCAAAGTAGTTTCTGAAACACTGTTGATTTTGATATCTAGGGAAGTCAAAATGGACTTTACGTCTTCTCTTGGTATTTCATGCCCAATGAGTTTATTGATATATTCAAACTGAATCGTGAGTTGATGTGGTTTTGCTTTTTTGGGATAATCATCAGATATTTCACTCGTAATTTCACCTCCAGCAACTTCCATAATGAGAAGGGCAGCACGTTTGAGTGCATATTCACATAATTCAATATCTATTCCACGCTCAAATCGAAAGGATGCATCAGTATTTAGACCATGGCGTTTGGCTGTTTTTCGTATGCGTACAGGGTCGAAGTAGGCACTTTCCAAAAACACTTCCTTTGTGGCTGCTGTTATACCAGAATCAATTCCACCAAAAACACCTGCAATACACATAGGCTTGTCGCCATCACATATCATTAAATCTTCTTCATGTAGCTCTCTTTTTACACCATCGAGTGTGGTGAAAGAAGTGCCTTTGGCAAGGGTTTTGACCTGAACTGTTTTTGAGGAAATCTTATTTGCATCGAAAGCGTGCAAAGGTTGTCCGATTTCGTGAAGCACATAATTTGTAGCATCAACGATGTTATTGATCGGAGTAAGGCCTATTGCTTTGAGTTTGTTTTGGAGTTTGGCATGGGAGGGACCAACACTCACCCCAGAGATTCGAACACCACAATATCTAGGTGCTGCATTGACATCTAAAACATCAACACGAATGGGATCAATGGACTGCTGAACATGAAAATCATTGGCACTAGGAGTGATAAGCTCAGTTTGAATACCACGATAGGTCCAAGCTGCCTTTACATCACGTGCAACACCCATATGGCTCATCGCGTCGGCGCGATTTGGGGTTAATCCTATTTCAAAAACATCATCTTTTTCAGGTAAAAACACATCAGAACAAGGTGTCCCAACTTTCCATTTTCCATCCAAAACCATGATGCCATCATGACTTTGACCTACGCCAATTTCGTCTTCAGCACAGATCATACCCATGCTTACTTGATCACGAATTTTTGCCTTTTTGATCTTAAATGGATCTCCTTCCAAGGGGTGAATGGTACAACCCACTGTTGCAACAGCAACTTTTTGACCTTTTGCCACGTTTGGTGCTCCACAGACAATTGACAATGGCTCATCATCCCCAACGTCGACAGTGGTGACTTTAAGTTTATCTGCATTGGGGTGTTTTTCACATGTGAGCACTTCACCCACAACCACTCCTTCTAGCATTCCAGGGATAGATTCAAAAGTTTCAACACCCTCAACCTCTAACCCCAAATCAGTCAATAGGTCACTGACTTGTTCTACACTCCAGTCTGTTTTGACAAATTTCTTTAACCAGTTAAATGATATTTTCATGCCCGAATACTATTGGTGTAAAGATACGACGAAGATTTATTCTATTGATATCTTTTATGAGATGTACTTCCATATTCCTTTTCCTGATTGGAGGATGCGAATGGTGTCAGCAATTGGCTTGTTTTGTTCTTTTGCCAATGAAGGGTCATCCGCCAACAATTGAGTCGCCACTGTGCGAACTTGCTGAATGACTTGTGCATCACGACTCAGATTTGCGATGCGCATTTGCAGAATACCACTTTGTTGGGTTCCCATCAGATCTCCTGGTCCTCGAAGTTTTAAATCGATCTCAGCGAGTTTAAAACCATCTTGTGATTGTATCATGGCATTGATACGTGTTTTGGCCTCATTGGATAACTTATTGCCTGTCATCAAAATGCAATAGCTTTTATCAGCCCCTCGTCCGATGCGTCCACGCAATTGGTGAAGCTGCGATAGCCCAAAACGCTCAGCACTTTCAATAATCATCACACTGGCGTTGGGGATATTAACACCTACCTCTATCACTGTTGTAGCGACCATGATTTGTGTCTTTCCACTTGCAAATCGCTGCATTTCCATGGCTTTGTCTTCTGATTTCATTCGACCATGAACGATACTAATTTGGTAGTTTGGCTTTGGAAAATCTCTTGATATACTTTCAAATCCATCCATTAAATCCTTATAATCCATCTTTTCTGACTCTTCAATCAATGGGTAAACGATATAGACTTGTCTTCCTTTTGCAACCTCAGTTTTGATAAATTGATTGACTGCCAATCGATTTCGGTCTGTACGTTGAGCAGTTGTGATTGGTTTTCGCCCTGGTGGCAATTCATCGATAACAGAACTCTCCAAATCGCCATACATTGTCATGGCCAAGGTACGAGGGATGGGTGTTGCTGTCATCACTAGTATATGAGGGGGAATGTGATTTTTCTTCCAAAGTTTTGCTCTTTGCGCCACACCAAAACGATGTTGTTCGTCAATGATGGCAAAGCCCAAATTTTTAAATAAAACACTGGGTTCAAGCACTGCATGTGTGCCGACAAGTAGCTGTAGCTCTCCCGATTGCAGTTGGCTATGAATCACTTTCCTCTCTGCTGCTTTGGTTGAACCAGTGAGCAGTTTAATCGTTATTCCCAATGGTTTTGCCAGTTCGGAAAGGGTATGAAAATGCTGTTGTGCAAGGATTTCTGTTGGGGCAACGATGGTTGTTTGCATTTGGTTGTCGAATGCGATCAATGCACTTAAATACGCAACAATGGTTTTTCCTGAGCCAACGTCTCCTTGCAACAATCGATTCATCTGTGCGCCACTGCCAAAATCTGAGCGAATTTCTTTGATTACTCTTTTTTGTGCTTTTGTCAATGAAAATGGCAAGTGATCATTGTAAAAAGTATTGAACAAATCACCAACCTTTTCGAACAAGTGTCCTTTAAATTGTTTTTGATGTTCCAATTTTTTCTGCAAAAGCTGGAGTTGAATAAAAAACAACTCCTCAAACCGAAGGCGTTTTTGGGCTTTTTCAAGCGCATTCAAATTTTTTGGAAAATGAATCGAACGCAAAGCATCTGTAGCGCCAATGAGCCCATGTGTATTTCTTATATTTTCAGATAAAGTTTCTCTAACACCCAACTGCAGCTCTTCGAATAAATGCTGCATAATCTGTCGCATCGTTCGATTCGTAATACTGCGATTCACTAGTTTTTCTGTTGAGGGGTAAACAGGTTGAAATATGGCAGATTTTTTAGTGTTGTCCTCTGTTTGTTCTTCTAGCTCAGGATGGGCTATTGAGCAACGAGAGCCATACCAAGTCAGTTTTCCAAAGGCAATGTAGTTGATGTTAACTTGTAACTGTTTTTGAATCCACTGATACCCCCTAAACCAGATGAGTTCAATTTCCCCAGTTGCATCTTGAAAATTGGCAACCAAACGCTTTCCCTTGGCTTGATTGATCAGACGTATACCGGTGATTTTCCCAATCAACTGCACATCAGCCTGCACTTTTGGGAGTTCAGCAATGTTGTAAAAACGAGTGCGATCAACATATCGATTGGGAAAGTGATACAACAAATCCTTGCAAGTGTCAATGCCCAATTCATTTCGAAGTAAAGTACCACGATTTGGACCAACCCCTTTGAGGTATTCAATGGGTTTTTCTAACAACGGTGCTGCCATGTAACGAAGATAATTTTTTTCAAAATATTTGTTGATAAAGTGCTCTTTTGTTTTATGAAATAGACTGATTTTTTTCACGTAATTTAGTGGCTGTGGAAGATTACCTATCACAACTTAACTCTGCTCAGCAAGAACCTACAACCCATGTGGTAGGGCCTCTGATGGTCATTGCTGGTGCTGGATCTGGAAAAACTAGAGTATTGACCTATCGAATTGCATATCTGATGCAGCAAGGCATAGATGCATTTTCAATATTAGCATTGACTTTTACCAACAAATCAGCTCGGGAAATGAAGACCCGAATTGCCCAAATTGTGGGGGAAAGTGAATCTAAAAACCTTTGGATGGGTACCTTTCACTCTGTCTTTGCACGAATTCTTAGAGCAGAAGCTGATAGATTGGGCTATCCTTCAAGTTTTACGATTTATGACACACAGGACTCCGAACGCCTTGTGAAAGCGATCATCAAGGAAATGAATCTTGACACTGATATATATAAACCAAAACAAATTCGAAATCGAATTTCTTCATTTAAAAACAGTTTAATTACTGTTCGAGCCTATCACAACAACCCTGAATTGGTTGAAGCAGATCGTGAAGCTAGGCGCTCTGCTATGGGTAATATCTACAAAAACTATGTTGAGCGGTGCTTCAAAGCAGGTGCAATGGATTTTGATGATTTATTGTTAAAAACAAATGAACTACTCAATCGTTTTCCTGAAGTATTGGCAAAATATCAAGATCGTTTTCGCTACATTTTGGTCGATGAGTATCAAGACACCAATCATTCTCAATACTTGATTGTCCGTGCCCTTGCTGATAAATTTCAAAACCTATGTGTCGTAGGGGATGATGCACAAAGTATTTATGCCTTTCGTGGGGCGAACATCGAAAACATCCTGAACTTTCACAAAGACTATCCAAATGCAAAAACCTATCGGTTGGAGCAAAATTATCGTTCAACAGAACATATCGTGGATGCTGCCAATAGTGTTATCAAACACAACCAAAATAAACTTGAAAAGACTGTTTGGACAGCCAATGAAAAGGGTGAAAAAATAGTCATTCATAGAAGCCCATCAGATGGGGATGAGGGTCGCTATGTAGGGGAATCCATATTTGAAAAAGCGATGAATTTACAGTTGCCCTATACGTCATTTGCGATTTTATATCGCACCAATGCGCAGTCAAGAGCGATGGAAGATGCATTGCGAAAAAGAAATATCCCATATCGTGTGTATGGGGGTCTTTCCTTTTATCAGCGTAAAGAAATCAAAGATATGCTCGCTTATCTTCGTTTGATTGTCAATCCCAAAGACGAGGAAAGCTTTAAAAGGGTGATCAATTATCCTGGTCGTGGAATAGGGCAGACGACGATTAATAAACTCGTGGTTACTGCTCAAGAAAACAACCTATCCCTCTTTGAAGTCGCTGATCGAGCAAATGAACTACCATTAAATATCAATGCAAAAACGAAAACGAAATTGGTAAACTTTGCAACACTGATCAAGAGTTTTCAGGCTGCAGATACAAAACAAGATGCATTTCAGACTGCTGACATGGTTGCCAAAAAAACAGGTCTAGTGCAGGAGCTTAAAAAAGAAGGCACCCCAGAAGCAGTGAACAGAGTTGAAAATATCGAAGAATTGCTCAATGGTGTTCGTGATTTTGTTGAAGGACAGCGTGAAATTGTGGATGCAATAGGGTCACTTGTTGAATTTCTTGAAGATGTTGCTCTTGCAACTGATTTTGACAATGAGTCCACAGATGAAAACGCTGTATCGCTTATGACAGTTCATTTGGCCAAGGGGTTAGAATTTCCTCATGTTTTTATCGTGGGTATGGAGGATGATTTGTTTCCTTCAGCGATGAATATGAATTCACGTTCTGAGTTGGAAGAAGAAAGGCGATTGTTTTATGTAGCTCTTACTCGTGCAAAAAAAGAAGCAATACTGACGTACACCCAGTGTCGATATCGATGGGGTAAATTGAATGATGCTGAACCAAGTCGATTTTTATCAGAAATTGATCCATCATGTGTTGACAATCGAGTTGTTGAGACAAATTATGAATTTAAGCCTTTTGTCGACACATCGATTTTTGGAGATAATAAAGCTAAAATTCGAATGAAGCAGCCCCCAATAAAAAATAATAAATCTATTCCAAAAAATCTAAAGGCAGTTTCGTCCTCATCAAACGTATCACCAATTGACCTTACGCATATCACATTAGGTGCGAGAGTTAAACACAACAGGTTTGGAGCTGGGACAATTGTCTCTATTGAGGGGGATGATAGCGATGCAAAAGCACTGATTGATTTTGATGGCAGTGGAAGAAAAAACCTACTGTTACGATTCGCAAAACTTGATATTTTATAGATGAGTTTGTCATTTTATGGTAATATTTAAAAGATCATTAGAAAATCAGATGAGATAACATCATCTGGGGTGCTTATCGTTTATCCAAAAGAAATAGTCTATGCAATTGGATGTGCAAGTTTAAATACCACTGAATTAGTAAAAATGACAAATATTAAGAATACTAAAAAAACAAAACTGCCTGTGAGTTTGGTCTGTTCTTCAATTTCTTAGGGATATGAATATAAAGGTCAAATGGACAATGCGACCTATCGAGCGCTCAAGTCATATTTACCATGTCCTTCAACATTTATTCTTCTTGTTACTTAAAAACTCCCAAAAGTTATGGGCCATTGCAATCTATTTGTGTTTGCATTTTCCAATCATTAGGTATTTGTAGTTTAATCGAAGTTATAGGCCAGACATTAGCATCACTTCATCATGCAGATAATATACGTGACTATACAAATGATCCTGATGAGATTGAGCAAGATTGAGTTTTTGATATCGATTTTTTTATCGACCAATAGTTTTGGAGATAATAAGACAGAAATCATTTGTCAAGGGTTATGGGTGGTGTTTTCATGCCACAAAAAAACGCAACCCTTGGGTTGCGTTTCAAATTTTCTTAGAGATTGTTTGTTATTCAGTAGTAGCAGCCATCGCCTCGTCTAATAAGCTGTAGAACTGATCTAATTTTGGAAGTAAAACAATTCTGATTCTTCTGTTGTTTGCACGTCCTGATGCAGTTTCATTGTCATCAACAGGCATGTAAGAGCTACGTCCAGCTGCGATCATACGCTCAGGTGAAACGCCAAATTCTTTTTGAAGAACTCTAACGATAGATGTTGCGCGATCAACACTTAAGTCCCAGTTGTCTTCAAACATTTCGTTGCTAATTGGTCTGTCATCAGTGTGACCTTCAACCATAAACTCAAACTCTGGTTTATCATTGATGATTTTAGCAACTTTCCCAAGCACTTCTTTCGCACGTTGGGTTATTCTATTACTACCCGAATTGAACAACATTTTGTCAGAAATAGAGATGAAAACAACTCCTTTTTCAACATTGATTTCAATATCACTGTCATTGATATCGACAAGCGAGCTTTTCAAAGCTGTTACAAGCGCTAGAGTAACTGAATCTCTACGCGTTACAGCATCTTGCATTCTTCGAATGGTCAGATCTTTTTCTTTCAATGACTCGAGAGAGCGTTCAAGATTGTCAGCACCTTTCTTAGTCAATGTAGTTAGGTTACCCATATTATTAATTAGGTCTTGGTTGTTCTCAATGAGAAACTGATTTTGCTTACGGAGTTCAGCGATCGAAGCATCGGATGCCGCTTTTTCATCTAAACAAGCGTTGAGTTCAACAGTTGTAGAATTCAATAAATCTTGTGTTTCTTTTTGTTGAGTTTCAAGAGCAGCATATTTTTTTTGGGGTACACACGATGTAAATAATATTGGGTATGCTACAAGTAAAACGATTATTTTTTTCATTACTGTGATTTTAATTTTGTTCAAAGTTATTAAAAATAAGATTAATCTTCTCTTATTACAACGCTTTTTTAAAGAAAATTATTATGGACTTAATCTAGAAATCAAAAATTTTAGAAAAACGCTTTGCATTCGGAAAGGGGAAATGGTTTTTTGTCGATGTTTACACGCTTGTCGAAAGGTCCAAAAAAAAGAGTTGTGTGCCTTAACAATAGCCCAAACATGGCTGAACCGAAGAGTTACGAAAAAAATTATTCCAAGGAGAAAATCAAAGAAAAGTCGGGAAAAGATGATGAATAGCAATGGAATAAAATAAATATTTTTAGTATAGCTCCAAAGTGAATTACGAATGTTATAAAAGAGTTTTTTCGGATGACTTGTTGCTAGTGTTCCACCCCCAAGGTGTGCTACCTTTACTCTTCCATTGCAGATTGCTGCCCAACCCTCTACATTTCCGCGAAGACACAAGTCAATTTCTTCAAAGTGCATAAAAAAACCTTCATCAAACCCACCCAACTGATTGAAAGTTGTTTTTCGAACCCAAAAAGCAGCTCCACTTACCCAAGTAACATAATGCTGATTGTCATACTGACCATAATCTTTTTCACAATAATATAGATATCGACCTCTGCAATATGGAAATCCAAAAATATCTAGATAGCCACCTGCAGCACCAGCATAATCAAAAACAGTATTATCGTGCAAGGAGACAATTTTGGGTTGTGCAAAGCCAAGTGATTGTTGTTCCAAAAACAACTTTTTCATAGATGAAACCCAAGGGGAAGAGATTTGAACGTCGTTGTTGAGTAAGCAATACAAATCTGCATCAATTTTGGAAATTGCAAGATTGTATCCTTTTGCGTAGCCATAATTTTCATCCAGAATTAAAGTCTTAACACCTGGAAAGTTGTTTTTTATAAAATCAATTGTATGATCCACCGATCCATTGTCAATGACCCATATTTCAGCATCACCTTTGTGAGCGACAACACTTTCTAGATAAGAAGACAGCAGTTTCTTTCCATTATGGCTTAGTATCAGAATAGCAACTTTCATTTCAATGGGGGCTAAGTATGGGTAAATCCTCGCAAAAGTGATATTGTTGGTTCTTGTATTCAAATTTACAATAATAGTGATTTAGTCCATTGGTAATCATCATATATTGTGAATTGAAATTCATATTGTAGCGTGCGATCTGATCAAAAGTTTCTTGCGAAATAGGTATGTTAGGGGCTTTGCATTCAACCAAAAGTTGCACACTCCCATCGCTTGAAAAAACAATAACGTCAAATCTTTTTTTCAAGCCTGCAAGTGTAAATTGCTTTTCAACGTTGATCCAAGACTTGGGTGCCTTTTTTTCGAATAACAAATAGTTCACCACGTGTTGTCGAACCCACTCTTCAGGGGTTAAGACGACAAATTTTTTACGTATTTGATCAAAGATGTAACGCCTGTTTTTACTACTTTTGATTAACAGCGAATATGGCTGAAATGCTAGTTTTTGCATATTACAAAAATGAAAAAAAACATTGAACTCAATACAAGATATTTTTAAATCAATAAAGGAGAGACAATTTTCTCCCATATATTTCTTGATGGGCGAGGAGCCTTACTTTATCAATCTTATTGAAAAAGAATTGTATAAAACAGTTCTCTCTGAGGAAGAACGCGCATTCAACCAAACCATTTTGTATGGTAAAGACACGACAATAAAACAGATTTTAGATGCTGCAAAAAGGTTTCCGATGATGGCAGAACACCAGCTTGTTATTGTCCGAGAGGCACAAGAATTGTCTCGAGTCATTCATCAATTGGAGAGTTATGTTGCCAATCCTCAACCTACAACTATTTTGGTTGTGTGCTACAAGTATAAATCGATTGATAAAAGAAAAAAACTATACAAGTCATTGCTAGGTCATTCTGTTTTGTTTGAGAGTAAAAAGCTTTATGAAAATCAGGTGCCAGATTGGATACATCGCTGGACCAATAACAAAAAAAGAACCATAAATCTTAAAGCATCACATCTTTTGGTCGAATATTTGGGAACTAACCTTAGTGTGATTAAGAAATCGTTGGAGAAACTAATCATGCTTGTTAGTCATGAAAATGAGATCACAGAACATCATATCGAAGAGTATATTGGTTTTAGTAAGGACTTCAATAATTTTGAATTGCGAAAAGCCCTAGGGGCTGGCAATGTATCACATGCGCAAAAGATCTGTCATTATTTCTCATTACACCCTCGTGAGCATCCCGTTATTGTAACTCTTTCTGCATTGCATCAATTTTTTATTCAATTGCTGCAGTATCATAGTTTGGAAAATCACAACCCTAGTCACGTGTCTAGGGTGTTGGGTGTTCGAGAGTTTGCTGTAAAGGAGTATCAGTTGGCAGCACGTCGCTATCCGATGAAATCGATATCTTATATCCTTGAAAAAATACGAACAGCTGATTTGAATTGCAAAGGACTTGGGGTTGATTCAATACCTGAAAAAGCAATACTTCGACAGTTGATTAATGATATTGGGGGGTAGATTTACATAGGAAACTGCCTTGTATCGAACTCATGCATCATCTCATACACAGTTTCGACAATATCATCTAAACTTGGCTTTGAAAAATAATCTCCATCAGAACCATACGCTGGGCGATGTTCTTTGGCAGATAGTGTCTTTGGTTTGCTGTCTAACAGGGGAAAAATTTGCTGTTTTTCCAACAATTCATTTAAAATATAAGCTGTTCCTCCTCCTGGTACATCCTCATCAACAATCAACACACGATTGGTTTTCTCGATGCTTTTGCGAATGTCGTGGTTCAAGTCAAAAGGTGTTAGGGATTGAACGTCAATCACTTCGATGTCAATACCTAAGCTAGCGAGTTCATCAGCTGCTTCGAGAACAATTCGAAGGGTGGATCCATACGAAACGACAGTCATGTCTTTTCCTTTGCGAACTGTATCTACAACTCCAAGTGGAACACGAAATTCTCCAAAATTGTTAGGTAGTTTTTCTTTTAAGCGATATCCATTTAAAGATTCAATAACAAGGGCAGGGTCATTGCCCTCCAAAAGGGTATTGTACATCCCTGCTGCTTGGGTCATATTGCGAGGAACGAGTACAAACATACCCCGAAGATTGTGCACAAGACTTGCCATAGGAGAGCCTGAATGCCAAATCCCTTCGAGTCTGTGTCCTCGCGTTCGAACAATCAGTGGACATACTTGCTTACCGTTGGTACGATAATGTAAAGTCGCCAAGTCATCACTCATGATTTGAAGCGCATATATTACATAATCCAAATACTGAATTTCAGCAATCGGACGAAGCCCACGTAGTGCCATTCCGATTCCCTCGCCAACAATGGTTGCTTCTCGAATGCCACGATCTGCGACTCGCTCAACACCAAACTGGGACTGTAAACCCTCTAAACCCTGATTGACATCACCAATCTTACCTGTATCCTCTCCAAATACAAGTAAATTGTCATGCTTTTCAAAGAGTGCTTTAAAGTTATCTCGAAGTATTATTCTGCCATCGACCTTGGACGCCTCATCCTCATACGACACCTCAACTTTTTTCACTGCTAGTGAAGATGTTTTTGTTTTGTTGTACAAAGAGCCACTGAATTTTGGCTGTATTTCTTTAAAATAATTAGTAATCCATGATTGTAGTTTCTCAATTTGAGAGTGGGGTTGTTTTCGCAATAATCGTAATGATTTACGTGCAAAGGATGCGATTTTTTTACGATTGATCGATTTGTCTTTCAACAGTCTTTCTCCTTCTTTAACTAGACCTTCATCACCTGCATCAGAAAGACACTTGGTAAGCTTTTTTGCTTCGTTACGAATGGGTTCTAAGCTAGCTTCCCATGCATTTTCTTTTGCTTTTTTTGCTTCTTGTTGGGTTGATATTTCAATTATATCAAGCTCTGCTTCGGTAGCGATATTATTGTCAATAATCCAAGACCTAAATTTGAGATTGCAGTCGTTTTCTTTTTCCCATTTCAGACGATTATTAGATTTGTATCTTTCATGAGAACCAGAAGTGGAATGACCTTGTGGCTGTGTGAGTTCTGTTACATGAATCAGTACAGGAACATGATGAGTTCTTGCGACTTCTCCTGCTTTTTGGAAAACGTGTATTAGGTTTGGATAGTCCCATCCTTTGACTGAAAAAATCTCAAAACCATCTTTTGTTTTATTTCGTTTAAATCCTGAAAGGGCTTCTGAAATACTCTCTTTAACTGTCTGAAAACTATTGTTAACCGAAATACCATAATCATCATCCCAAACACTGATAACCATTGGTATTTGATGAACACCAGCAGCGTTTAAAGATTCGAAAAATAACCCTTCACTTGTGCTTGCATTCCCTATAGTGCCCCATGCTACTTCATTTCCATTGACTGAAAATTTGGGGTTGTCAAAGAGTTTTTCAGACCTATATAATTTTGATGCCATCGCAAGACCCACAAGACGCGGCATTTGTGAAGCTGTAGAAGATACATCAGAACTTGAATTGTATCGATCGGTTTGTGTGAGCCACGACCCATTTTCGTCAATTAAGTCTGTGTTATAGTGACCACCCATCTGTCGACCAGAAGACATAGGTTCATGATTAGGATCTGTATGCGCATATAAACCAGCAAAAATTTGTTGAGGTGTAAGGCATTCGATCGCCATCATAAAAGTCTGATCACGATAATAACCAGATCGAAAATCCCCTTTTTGAAATGCCTTTGCCATTGCAATTTGAGGAAGCTCTTTTCCATCGCCGAAAATGCCAAACTTGGCTTTCCCAGTAAGGACCTCCTTGCGACCCAATAGGCTAACAGCTCTGCTCAGGCAAACAATCTCATAGTCTTTTAGGATTTCTTTCTTAAAAGATGCAAAGGAAATTTCTGAAGTGAGTTCGTTTATCATTTGGTAATGGCGCACAAATTTACAAATTTGTA
>CAXGAP010000007.1:0-43257 GCA_964008075.1 uncultured Flavobacteriaceae bacterium | reverse complement strand
TACGAAACCACTTGTTTTATTTCATAAAAAACCTTGATGAAACCAGTATTATTGGGAGTTCCTTTTACATTAGCATTTTAGCATACCTAACAGACATTACCCAATCGCTAGAATATATGGCCAAGAAATCTTTCAAACACGTGGAAAACCATCATAAGCCATTGAAGTACAACCAAATTAAAGATTTGACGGAAATTCAGGGATCTATCTCTAATATTCTTTCAAAAATTCAAGTTGCCTTTTCTAATGATAACTACAAGGAATTAGGAATTATTATTGAAGAAAAAGAAAGTTTATTGACTCTGATATCAGAAAAAACCGATAATCAAATCAAGCGCACACGTAGTGAGGGATCGTCTCCCAAAAATACGGCATTGTATTTTAATCTAATGTTGGAGTCGAAAGACCTGGTAAAGTCTATTTTTAGTGTGAGTGAGGAGTATTATAATAGTGCGAAATAAAGGGTCTGATTTTCTAATTGTTTATATAAAAGGGAGAAATTAATTACTCCCTTTTTTAAATTTAAGTTTACAATTTTTCATAATGTGTACCTTTGTACATCGTTTTTCCCTCAACACAGGGCCTAAGCAAATTACTATGCAAAGTTTTCGATCTAAAATCAAACCAAAGAGCGATCGCTTCCTCAGAAATAAGGAAGAGATGCAAGTATTGGTTGACGAGCTTCAGGCGCACCTGACTGTTGCCAAGACAGAGGGCAGCAAAGCATCGATTGATCGCGCGAGGAAACGAAAAAAGTTTTTAGCTAGAGAACGTATTCAACTTTTACTCGATAAAGACAGTCCTTTTATCGAGCTGATGCCCTTGGCGGGCTTGCTCCACGAGGGTGGTTTTGGCCCTGGCGGAACCACTGTTGCAGGGGTTGGGTATGTTAACAAACGCCTTTGCATTGTCAATGCAAATCTCAGCACACGCAAAGCAGGAGCTGTTGATTATGCAACGAGCTTAAAAATTCGTCGATTGGGTGAAATCGCTTTGGAAAACAAAATTCCAACCATCAACTTGGTGGAGAGTGGTGGCGCAAATCTTCCCGATCAAGATCGAGTGTTTAACAACTACGGTTCCACTTTCAGGGATATGTCTTTGCGATCCAAGCAAGGGATTCCCACCATATCGGTTGTCTTTGGCAATGCCACAGCTGGTGGTGCTTATGTACCAGGCATGTCGGACTACACCATTTTGCAAAAGGATGCTGCTAAGGTGTTTTTGGCGGGTCCCCCACTGGTAAAAATGGCAACCAATGAAGACACCAATGCCGAAGAACTTGGGGGTGCAACCATGCATAGTAACATTTCGGGTGTTGCCGATTTTTTGGCAGATGACGAAATGGATGCCATCAATATTGCACGTAATGTTGTGAAAACCCTCAAGCCACACAAACCACATTTCGAACCTTCAACACCCATCGTGCCGCCACGCTACAAGCAAGAGGAACTCTTGGGGATTCTTCCAGCAAACCTCAAAAAGCAAGTGGATGTTCGTGAAGTAATTGCACGATTTGTGGATGGATCAGAATTTACAGAATTCAAAGAAAACTATGGCAAAACCATGATTTGTTGCTGGACCAAAATTGGGGGGTATCCTATCGGAATTATCGCCAGCAATGGAGTCATCTTTGCCGAATCTGCCCAAAAAGCTACACAGTTTATCCAACTTGCTAACAAGTCCAATCTGCCCCTTTTATTTATGCACAACACCACTGGCTTTATGGTTGGTAAATCATATGAACAGAAGGGAATGATCAACAGTGGTTCACAGTTAATCCACGCAGTTGCAGGCAGCACTGTACCACACATCACACTGTTGATTGGCAACTCCTATGGCGCTGGAAATTATGCCATGTGCGGTCGTTCGTTTTCCCCTCGTTTTTTATTCTCATATCCCAATGTCAAGGCAGGCGTGATGGGTGCTGAGCAATTGGCAGGCGTGATGGAAATCATCAAACGACAGTCTGCTGCTTCCACAAATCAAAAAGTGGATGAAAAGCAACTCAAAAAGGAAAAGGACGCCATCAAAAAAGACGCACAAAGTAAGGCTAGTGTATGGCATGCCACTTCAGAACTATGGGACGATGGCGTGATTGATCCACGCCAGACAAGAGAGCACTTGACCATTGCATTGGCAACTGTATATCAATATCCTATAAAAGGAACTGACGCTTTTGGTGTGTTTCGGATGTAATTATTTTCAAAAAAACAGGCTGCTGTGAGGGTCATGACCCACACATTAGGCAATCATCGTCTTCATTTTCTTTCGACTTGGCAAGCATCTCTTTCAGCTCAACGGGTGAAAGTGGTTCAACAGCCACTGGCTTTTCAGCAGCTTTGGGTGCCACTTTGGTAGCCGAGGCAGTTGCAGCAACAGGTTCAGTTTGATGGACTTTCTCTTCCTTTTTCTTTTCGAGTGTAAACTTGATTGCATCCACAGCCGACTTGGTTCGGAGATAGTACATTCCCGTTTTGAGCCCTGACTTCCAAGCATAAAAGTGCATCGAGGTCAGCTTGGCCATTGTAGCACCCTCCATAAACAAGTTGAGCGATTGTGACTGGTCGATAAAATAACCACGTTGGCGAGACATATCGATGATGTCCTTCATGCTCAATTCCCAAGCGGTTTTATACAGCTCTTTGATATCATCAGGGATATTGTCGAGTTGCTGAACCGAGCCGTTGGCACGCATCAATTCTTGCTTGAGATCTTCATTCCAAAGGCCCAAGTTTACGAGGTCTTCCAACAAGTGTTTGTTCACGACAATAAACTCCCCAGACAACACTCGTCGGGTGTAGATGTTGGATGTATAGGGTTCAAAGCATTCGTTGTTTCCTAGGATTTGGGAGGTTGAAGCGGTTGGCATTGGTGCGACAAGTAAGGAGTTGCGAACACCATGCTTTTTGACCTCTTTTCGCAACGCAACCCAATCCCATCGGCCACTGAGCTCACTGTCTTTAATTCCCCAAAGATTGTGTTGGAAGTCCCCTTTTGAAATGGGTGATCCTTTATAACTTTCATACGGCCCCTCGTCTTTTGCCATGTCTTTGGAAGCTGTCACAGCTGCGAAGTAAAGCGTTTCAAAAATCTCTTGGTTGAGTGTTTTGGCCTCGTCTGATGTAAAGGGCATACGCAACTTGATAAATGTATCGGCTAGCCCTTGCACGCCCAATCCAATTGGTCGATGTCTAAAGTTACTGTTCTCCGCTTCTTTTACTGGGTAGTAATTTCGGTCAATCACCTTGTTGAGGTTTTTGGTTGCACGCGCAGTTACGTCATACAATCCTTGGTGGTCAAAGGCGCCATCTTTGATAAACATCGGCAAGGCGATAGAGGCTAGGTTACAAACTGCAACTTCATCTGGAGAGGTATATTCCAAAATCTCTGTGCACAAGTTTGACGAGCGAATGGTTCCTAGGTTTTGCTGATTCGACTTTCGGTTTGCCGCATCTTTATAAAGCATATAAGGCGTTCCTGTTTCGATTTGTGATTCGAGAATTTTTTCCCACAATTCACGTGCCTGTATGGTTTTTCGGCCTTTGTTATTTTTTTCGTAGTCGAGGTATTTTTTCTCAAACTCATCTCCATGAGAATCATACAATCCAGGGCACTCATTGGGACACATCAAAGTCCATGTAGAGTCTTCCTCCACCCGACGCATAAACAAGTCAGGGATCCACATGGCGTAAAACAAATCACGGGCACGCATTTCTTCCTTTCCGTGGTTTTTCTTCAAGTTGAGAAAGTCAAAAATATCAGCATGCCATGGCTCAACATAGATTGCAAATGATCCTTTTCGTTTGCCACCCCCTTGATCAACATAGCGAGCTGTGTCGTTGAATACACGCAGCATGGGAACAATGCCATTGGAGGTCCCATTAGTTCCTGCAATATATGATCCAGTAGCGCGGATGTTGTGAATTGATAGACCAATTCCTCCAGCCGATTGAGATATTTTTGCTGTTTGTTTGAGGGTATCATAAATGCCATCGATACTGTCGTCTTTCATGGCGAGCAAAAAGCAAGATGACATTTGAGGCTTGGGTGTTCCTGAGTTGAAAAGGGTTGGTGTGGCGTGGGTGAAATACCTTTTGGACATCAAGTGATAGGTCTCAATTGCTGCGTCGAGGTCATCGAGGTGGATGCCGACAGAAACACGCATCAGCATGTGTTGTGGACGTTCAACGATTTGACCATTGATTTTGAGGAGATAGGATCGCTCTAGGGTTTTGAAGCCAAAGTAATCATAGCCAAAATCGCGGTTGTAGATGATGGTGGAGTCGAGAAGCTCTGCGTTGTCTTTGACGATTTTATATACATTATCGGCGAGTAGAGGTGCTTTTTTTCCAGTGCGAGGGTTGACGTAAGTGTACAAATCCGTCATTGTTTCGACAAAGGATTTTTTGGTGTTTTTGTGGAGATTTGAAACAGAAATTCGCGCAGCGAGTTGAGCATAATCTGGGTGTGTTGTGGTCATGGTTGCTGCAGTTTCGGCAGCGAGGTTATCGAGCTCGGAGGTTGTCACTCCGTCGTACAAACCCTCTATGACTCGCATGGCAACTTTGACTGGATCAACCAGGTCATTTAACCCATAACACAGCTTTCGTACACGTGCTGTGATCTTATCAAACATGATGGGCTCTTTGCGGCCATCTCTTTTTAATACATACATCTCTCCTCTTTTTTTACAAAAAAACTTTAACCCTCACAGGGACAACTGCTCTACAAAATATGTGAAAAAGGACCTTAGAAATCGTCGTCGAACGAGTACTTTTCTTTCTCTTCGGTCTCTTGTTTCAGTACCCCTGCTTTCTGGTATTCTGAAACTCGCTTTTCGAAGAAGTTTGTTTTTCCTTGTAGCGAAATCATATCCATAAAATCAAATGGGTTGGTTACATTGTATTCTTTTTCTAGCTCTAGCTCCACCAACAATCGGTCGGTGACAAACTCCAAGTACTGCGTCATGAGTTTGGCGTTCATACCAATCAAACTCACGGGGAGTGATTCGGTAATAAATTCGCGTTCGATGGACAATGCGTCCAAAATAATTTCGCGAATGCGTTGGGGTGGTACTTTGTTGATCAGGTGTTTGTTGTGTAAGTGAACAGCAAAGTCACAGTGCATGCCTTCGTCGCGTGAGATCAACTCATTTGAGAAGGTTAAGCCTGGCATCAAGCCACGCTTTTTCAACCAAAAAATTGAACAAAATGCACCTGAGAAGAAGATTCCTTCTACAGCAGCAAAAGCAATAAGTCGCTCGGCAAAAGATTCGGACTCTACCCAACGCAATGCCCAATCGGCTTTGCGCTTGATGGCAGGAAAAATTTCTATGGCATGAAACAGTTTGTCCTTTTCCGCCTCGTCTTTTACATAGGTGTCGATGAGCAATGAGTAGGTTTCCGAGTGGATGTTCTCCATCATGATTTGAAAACCATAGAAAAACTTGACCTCACTGTATTGCACCTCATTCACAAAATTCTCAGCCAAGTTCTCATTCACAATCCCGTCTGATGCAGCAAAAAATGCCAAAATATGTTTGATGAAATAGCGCTCATCGTTATTGAGCTTGTCTTGCCAATCTGTCAAATCTTGGTGCAAATCGATCTCTTCTGCTGTCCAAAAACACGCTTCTTGTTTTTTGTACCATTCCCAAATGTCATGGTGTTCAATTGGAAATATTACGAATCGGTTTTTGTTATCTTCCAGAATGGGTTCGACTGCTGCCATAATTTTTTTTTTGTTATTGTGTTTTTTATGTTGAAAATCAATCTTACAAATCTTCTCTTTTTTTGCGAAAATTAAAAGCCATAGTTTTTCACAATGCTGTCGTTTTTTTAACATTCGTTCAGTTTTTTCTTACGAAACTTAAACAGCTCTATTTTTTAAAATCCTGTCAGTCAATGAATTGCGTTTTCGTATATGGTATAACGTCAGACAGGAATCATTTTTGGTGTTTATTGATTTTTATTTTGCTTGCTTGCCACACGCTCCAATTCAGCAAACCAATCTGCACCAAATTTTTTCTGTAATGCCTCCGCCACAAAGCGATACAAAGGCATCTGCATTTTCTTTCCATTGGCACAGCCAGCAGTGCAAATTTGCCAGCGATGATAGTTAACTGCAGTAAACACAGAATAGTCTTTGACACGCACAGGATACAAATGGCATGAGATAGGTTTTTTCCAATCCAATGCACCTGCTTGGTGGGCTTGTTCGATGCCGCAATGTGCCCAGCCACGCTCATCAAAAGTGGCGTATGCACAAGCTGCGCCATCCACCAATGGGGTTTCCAAACTCTTGTCTTTGGCCACAATTGATGTGCCTTGTGCGGCAATGGCTTTACGCCCTGCTTCGTTTAAAAA
Source organism: uncultured Flavobacteriaceae bacterium (assembly GCA_964008075.1). GTDB lineage: Bacteria > Bacteroidota > Bacteroidia > Flavobacteriales > Flavobacteriaceae > UBA724. The sequence continues at coordinate 36,889 of CAXGAP010000007.1, read as the reverse complement.
AGGAGCGATGGCGTCGTAGTCTTTTGTCAACTGCTGGACCTCCTCGGCGCTGAGTGGTGCGCCTGCTTCTCCCTCCACACAGCATGCCCCTTTGCACCGCGACAAGTCACAGGCGAAGTGTTCCTTCAACAAGTCTTCCGATACCAAAGTATATCCCAACTGAAACATCTCACAAAGCTAATATAATCAATGGCAAGATTGTATCTTTGCCACATGTTTGATATAAAAGAAATTTTTACTGCTGGGATGATTCTGTTTGCTGTCATTGATATTATTGGCAGCACTCCTGTCATCATTGGTCTGCGCCAAAAGGTAGGTCATATCCAGTCGGAAAAAGCATCTTTGGTTGCCCTGGTGATTATGATTGGGTTTTTGTTTGTGGGGGAAGAAATCCTCAACCTCATCGGCATTGACGTTAATTCTTTTGCAGTGGCGGGATCGATCATCATTTTCTTTTTGGCACTCGAAATGATTTTAGGTATACAGTTTTATAAAGAAGAGTCACCCGAAACGGCATCGATTGTTCCCATTGCTTTTCCAATCATCGCAGGAGCAGGAAGCTTGACCACCTTGCTGTCTTTGCGTGCCGAGTTTGCTGCTGCAAACATCATTGCTGCAATCGTCATCAACATCCTTGTTGTGTATATTGTACTGAAGTCTTCCAAAAAAATTGAACGTTTTTTGGGAAGCTCTGGCATCAGTGTTATTCAAAAGGTGTTTGGTGTGATTCTACTTGCTATTGCTGTCAAACTTTTTGCCAACAACGCACAACAACTCTTTTAAATCTATCGGATGAAAAAACTCATCATTGCTCTTGCATTTATCGCTATTGGTCTGGTTATCTTCAATCTCTTTTATGTGGACTTTGCTGAGCCTTTCCAAGGCGACAGTGTGGTGGCTCTTGTTGGTATTGTTGCTGGCTTGTGCGCTATTGTTCTGCTCGCCCTATTATGGGTTGCCAAAGCCATACAGGACAAAGTCAAATAGGTTGTTAGAGTTGCTCTTCGAGTAGTTCTAATACTACTCCTGCTTTTTCTAAAAATTCTAAGCCAGAAGTGTCCTTGTAAGTTTCACCATAGACTACTCGCACAATACCTGCTTGGTGGATTAACTTGCTGCACTGCTGGCATGGGGAAAGTGTAATGTAGAGCGTTGCCCCTGCACAGGATTGGGTGGATGCCGCCACTTTCATAATCGCATTTGCCTCTGCGTGGAGCACATACCAATGGGTGAGATAGTCGTCGCCTTCACAGCAATTGTCAAAACCTTTGGGAGCACCATTATATCCATCCGAAATGATCATGCGATCTTTGACAATCAGCGAGCCAACTTGCTTGCGTTTGCAGTGAGATAGTTTTGCCCATTCGAGTGCCATACGCATATAGGCAGTATCATAGCGAAGTTGTTTTGATTTGTTCATGGCCACCGTTCAAAAATTACAGGCAGCAATATGCCAATTATAATACTAGACACCACAAGAATAAAATCACGCCGACTTTGGCCCCAGACGTTGAGCACCAAAAAGGCAAGCAGCAACATCAACACGCCCAATACGATTTGTGCTGCCTCGATCCCCAAAGCGAAAAATAACAAAGAGCTCCACAAGGGCTGTTCCAGGTCGCGAATCAAATCGAAATAGCCAGCAAATCCAAAGCCATGTATCAACCCAAAAAAAAGGGTTACCCACATTACTGTCTTGCTGCTTTTATGCCATCTGCGTTGGGCAAAAATCATGTTGTGCAAGGCTGTTGCTGCGATGCTCAGTGGGATCAAAAACTCGATCCAAGTGGAAGAAACGGTCATCAAATCAAGGGAGGCGATGACCAACGACAGGCTATGTCCAATGGTAAAACAGGTGATGAGCCATAGTAGCTGTTTCCATTCTAACATCGAAAAAGGCAGGCAGAGTGCCATCAGAAACAGCAGGTGGTCATAGCCTTGCCAATCCCACACATGGGAAAAGCCCAATTCGACCAATAAACAAGAATCATTCATATCACATCAAACTTAAAAAAAAACTTAGAACCCACGCTCACTTTTGATTTGTTCGTATGCCTTTTGGATGTTTTGAAATTTTTCGCGTGCTGCCTTGACATATGCCTCCCCTAGGTGCTGTACCTTGTCTGGGTGGTGTCGTTTGGCGAGGTAGCGATAGGCCTTTTTGATTTCGGCGTTGGAAGCTGATCTGTCCACTTCCAAAATTTTGTACGCACCATCGACTTGTTTGATAAACATCGCCTTGATACTTTCAAAGTCGATTGGGCGCACACGCAAATAGCGTGAGAAGGATTCGATTTTGAGCCATTCGGCTTCGGAAACAGACCCATCAGCACCTGCAATGCCAAACAAAAAATGGATCAGTTGGAGCCGACTCTCATAACGCGCAAAAGTGGCAAAGTGATTGCAGATTTGTGCAGCAGAGACATCTGTTTTTTTCATCTCGGAATTGAAGATGCGAAAGACCTCATTGGCACGAGTCTTGCCGTATGCCGATACGAAATAGCGCCGCACATAGTCCAACTCTTTTTGGGTGACCTTACCATCGGCTTTGATGACCAGACTGGCAAGGGTGAGCAGTTTGACCTCAAAGTCACGGGTGTTGATGCGTGTGCTGCCTATATTGGTATAAACACGAGTGTTGGACACCAAGCTCCCCAAAAAATAGCCAATGATGGCACCCGGCAAACGGAACAACAAAAACCCGATGAAGGCAAACAACAAAGCCATGACACAAAAATACAAATAACCTATGCGATTCTAAGTGTTCTGTAAACACAAGTTTTTGTCGCATCCTAGAACTATAGTGTTCAAAAAAACTATATTCTCACAATGCGATAATAGTTAACCTGCAAGCCACTAGTGGCTTTTAGGACATAAGTGCATTTTGAAACACTTGATACATATAGTTTGGTGTGCTGTGCCACTTTAGTTGTAGGTTGCCAGTCGCTTTCCACTAATGTCAATCAAGCCATGGCTAGTGTTGGTGGTAGTGGCATTAATGAGATAGAGCTCACTACTAGTGAAGTTTGGGTACAGGGTTATTGTTGGTTTGCGTTTCACTTTTTCTGTTCACTAATAATTCTTAACGATTCACACACCCTTTGGCTGCTCTTGTTTGGTGACTAGATAAACGCCAACGAGTACCAAACTAATGGCAATCCACTTAATTGGGGTCATAAAGTCTGCCCCAACCAACACAGCATAAACAATGCCAATAATGGGTTGCAAATAGGTAAATACCGACAGTGAAGTGGCACGCAAATGCCGAATAGCATACACCATGAGCAAATAAGTCATAAAAGTTGTGCCAAACACCACAAAGCCAATGCGCCACCAAATGGAGAGAGGCATCTGTTGAAAGTCCACTGCCAACAACTCAGGAAGGGTCAAGGGTATGGTCATAACAAGCCCAATGAGAAACAACCACTTGAGTAAGTGAATGGTGTTATACTTTTCGCTCAAGGGTTTTACATAAATCATATAAAGCCCATAAGCGCTGGCATTGACGATAAACAAAAAATTGCCGAGACTAATGTTGGGGGCATTGGCAGGGGCTTGCTGGCTAAACAAGACCAACGACAGTGCGCCTAAAAAGCCAATCAGTACGCCAATGGCTCTTTTGGGGTGTATGTGTTCTTTAAGGAGTATGACAGAAAACAAAAAAACCATGATAGGTGTGGTGGTGATAATGACAGTGCTATTGATTGGTGTTGAATATTCCAGCCCCTTAAAAAATGCCAACATATTGATTGCCATGCCAAAAAATGCAGCACGAAGAAAGGGCCATCGATCTTCAATGTCAATGCTCTGTTTGGGCAAAAACAGTCCGAGCAGCCAAAAGACGATGGTCGCTCCAATGAGTCTAATACCAATAAAGCCAAAACCTAGTACATAAGTGGGCATCACTTCTTTGGCAATCGTATGATTGAGGGCATAAATGAGTGTTGCGCCCAAAGCAGCGAAAATGGCAAGTGTTCGTTTATCCATGAACGGCCTGCTGCATGGCTGCTACAGTCTTCTTGGCATTACCCAAATAGAAGTTGTTATTCCAATGAAGAATGGGTCGTTTGAGACAACTGTATTCGATTTGCAATAGGTGTTGAAAATCCATTTCGACCAATGTTTTTCCAGATTTGTTGAGGGCTTGGATTACCCTTGAACGTTTGTTGATCAACTGCTCATACGACTGGGTGACTTGGTATAGTGCCTCCAACTGCGCAGTGCTGATAGGTTGGTGTTTGACGTCTTGTAACATAGTTCCCTCAGGCATGTCGAGTTCCTTTAGAATTCGCATACAAGTATTGCACGTAGATAAATAGATATAAGTATTCATAAATCACCCCTTATGTATCAGGGCAAAGATGATGATTTTTTAGGAAAAGGATGTGGATTTGGGTAGATAGCAATACATTTGTTCTTAAATTTTTTATTGATGGGAAAAGAAAAGCTTCATTTCAATTCAAAAACCATCCATGGCGGTCAACAGCCCGACAAGGGCTATGGCGCAGTGATGCCACCCGTATATCTGACTTCGACCTATGCGCAAAGAAGTCCAGGCGATCATCAGGGCTATGAATACAGTCGCACCCACAACCCAACGCGTACAGCGCTAGAGGCGTCGTTGGCAAGCATCGAAAATGGCACACATGGATTTTGTTTTGGATCAGGTATGGCAGCAATCGATGCAGTCGTCAAGTTGCTATCCCCAGGCGACGAGGTCATTTCGACCAACGATTTATATGGGGGGAGTTATCGTATTTTTACCAAAATTTTTCAAGACCTCGGCATCGTGTTTCACTTTGTCGATATGCAAGACCCTGCAAGTGTCGCAGCAAAAATCAATGCCAAAACGAAGTTAATCTGGGTCGAAACACCCACAAATCCAATGATGAATGTGGTGGATATCATAGCTATGTCTCAACTGGTTGCAGACAAGGACATCTGGCTTGCTGTGGACAACACTTTTGCGTCGCCCTATTTGCAGCAACCCCTGTCATTGGGTGCAGATATTGTGATGCACTCCGCGACCAAATACCTCGGCGGTCATTCGGATGTGATCTTGGGTGCTTTGGTGGTGCGAGATGCTGCATTGGCAGAGCGACTCTCATTTATTCAAAATGCCAGTGGTGCAGTCTGTGGTCCCCTCGATGCTTTTTTGGTGCTGCGTGGCATCAAAACCCTACATGTACGTATGCAACGCCACTGTGAAAACGGTGAGAAAATCGCTCGACTACTCGCTGATCACCCTGCTGTTGACAGGGTCTATTGGCCAGGATTTGAAAGCCATCCCAACCACGAGGTCGCCAAACGACAAATGAATGGTTTTGGAGGTATGATTTCATTTGTACAACAAGACGATTCCGTCGGCAAAGCAACGAAAACCATCGGAAAATTAAAGCTCTTTACATTGGCCGAATCACTTGGTGGGGTGGAGAGTTTGGCAGGCCATCCAGCCAGCATGACCCACGCCTCGATTCCCAAAAGCGAACGAGAAAAATCAGGAGTAGTCGATGGGCTGATTCGATTGAGTGTTGGGATCGAAGACAGCAACGACCTTATTGCTGATCTCAAACAAGCACTTGAATAATCGATTGAAATAATTGCTTATTTTTATTTGATAAAAACTTAACCATGAAACAAATCATCGATCAATTTATTGCAGACGTGCAGCAACGCAATCAACACGAGCCTGAGTTTATGCAAGCCGTTCGCGAGGTTGCTGAAACTGTGATTCCCTACATTGTTCAACACGAAATCTATCACGGCAAAAACATCTTGATGCGTATGGCGGAGCCAGAGCGTATGGTGAGCTTTCGCGTGCCATGGATCGATGACACGGGCGAAATTCGTGTCAACCGAGGTTTTCGAATCGAGATGAACTCTGCCATTGGACCTTATAAAGGGGGTTTGCGCTTTCATGAATCGGTCAATCTGAGTATCCTGAAATTTTTGGCCTTTGAACAAGTGTTTAAAAATGCCCTCACAACCCTGCCAATGGGTGGTGGAAAAGGAGGAGCAGACTTCAACCCCAAAGGCAAATCGGATGGAGAAGTGATGCGGTTTTGCCAGAGTTTTATGACCGAATTGTTTCGTCATATCGGCCCCAACAGAGACATCCCAGCTGGAGACATCGGCGTGGGTGGTCGAGAGATTGGCTATATGTTTGGACAATACAAACGCTTGAAAAATGAGTTTACAGGGGTGCTGACTGGCAAAGGAATAAGTTGGGGTGGATCGATGATTCGCCCAGAGGCGACAGGCTATGGCGCAGTGTATTTTGCCAACAATATGCTGGCAACACGATCCGATCAATTGGAAGGAAAACAAGTTGTGATTTCTGGCTCAGGGAATGTGGCACAATATGCTGCCGAAAAATGCATACAATTGGGTGCCAAGGTGCTCACCCTGTCCGACTCCTCTGGCTATGTGTATGACCCCGATGGAATGGATGCAGAAAAAATGGCTTTTTTGATGGATCTGAAGAACAACAAACGAGGTCGCATCAGCGCATATGTCGATGCCTATCCAAAAACGAGTTTCCATGCAGGCAAGCGACCTTGGGAGGTTCCCTGTGATGTGGCATTCCCCTGTGCAACACAAAACGAACTCGACGAAAAAGATGCTAAACAACTTGCTGATAATAGTTGTTTTTGTATCAGTGAAGGTGCCAATATGCCCTCCACTCCCAAAGCCATCAAAGTGTTTCACAAGCATCAGATGCTCTATGCCCCTGGCAAGGCGTCAAACGCAGGTGGTGTTGCTGTTTCTGGTTTGGAAATGGCACAAAACTCCCTTCGATACAGCTGGACTAGAGAAGAAGTTGACGAGCGATTGCAAGCCATCATGACAGATATCCACAACAATTGTGTAATCCATGGGAAAGATGGCGATAATGTAAACTATGAAAAGGGCGCCAATATCGCAGCTTTTGTCAAAGTTGCCGATGCCATGCTCGCACAAGGTGTTGTATAATTATATGATTTGCACCTAATTTACGTATGCTATCTTATGAATACCCTTCGTTTCTTATTCTTATTTTGCTCGGTGATTGTTTATGGACAATATGATGGCTGGTCTTCTTTTTACTCTTATGATCAAATCACTGGAGTGGTTGGCGCGAAGAACGGCCTTGTCTATGGACTGGCAGAAAACAGCCTGTTTTCTTATGACCCCACTGCCAATGAAGTGGTGCCCATGACAACTGTCAATGGGTTGTTGGGAGATGATGTGAACACCCTCACGATCAGCGATAATTATATGATAGTTGGCTATCAAAATGGAATGCTGGGCATTCATAATCTCACAGATGGATCAGTGGTAATCGACAATTCGATTGATCGAAATATTTCAATCCCTGGAAATAATAAGCCCATCAACACCTTTTTACTCAAAAATCAAACCCTTTATATCTCTGCCAACTATGGCATCTCGTCCTATGATTTTGCAAACAACCGCTTTAACGAGTCTTATTTTTTTGGTGTCAATAATAGCCAAATCCAAGTCAATCAAACTGCACTTGTTGGCACATCTCTTTATGCTGCTACGGAAGAGGGTTTATACAAAGCCTCGACAGATGATCCAAACCTAGTATTGGAAAGCGCATGGCGCAAAATTGCAGTTGGGCAGTGGAAGGCCATCGGCTTGGTCAACAATACCCTTTTGGGGGTAACTCAATCGGGTGCAGTAAGCATTTGTGCTGCCTTGATCAATGATGTTGCTGTAGAGCGCTATCGCGAAAGCGGAACACTGTTGTGGGTGGATGTTAACGAGAATGCACTCATTCTTAGTTTTTCAAACAAAATTCTCAGTTTCGGTGCCGATCAGCTCGTCAGCACCCTTGCCACTTCAACTGGGAGTTTGAGTGGCCAGACGTTTAGCTCGGCAACAAAGTTAGGAGACAATCTCTTTATCGGTACTTCAGGGTCGGGTTTGCTGTTGCACAACCCCAGCGAAACAAGAATCGTTAGTCCAAGTGGCCCTTTGCGCAACGAAATTTTTGATCTCTCGTTTGTTGCTGAAGATGAGATATGGATTGCGCATGGTGCCTTTAACAAGACCTACAACCCCTATCCCTTAAATGCCTATGGCATTAGTCGCTTAAGTGAAGGGAATTGGCAAAACCTTCCATACAGTTCTTTGAGTGGTGCGCGAAGTATCGTCAGTGTGGTGCCAAACCCCAACGACACAAGCCAAGTGTTTGCCTGCGCCATGCACCATGGCTTGTTGGAAATCAACAATGGAGTAGTTGGTAATTTGTGGAATCAAACCAATAGTGGGCTGGAGTCGCTAAATCCAAAAGAACTTGGCGAAAATCCAAACTATAGCAGTGTTCGTATTCGAGATGTTGCCTTTGACAGTGAAGGCTCGATGTGGTCGATTACATCCTTTGTTGCTAAAGGCTTAAAAAAACGTAGCGTCAATGGCAATTGGCAAAGTGTTGATCTCCTGCCTGTGTTGTCATCTTTGACAAGGGCAGATGGTTACTCCAAACTTGAAATTTCACCCAATGATGAAATCTATTTTGGCAGTTCGTCTTCTGGGCTGATTGGTTATACCGAAATCAATGGCGCCCCTGTCTTACGATCGATCGGAGTAGCAGAGAATCTGCCTGCCGAAGATGTGCGAAGTGTTGCGATAGACTATGATGACAACCTCTGGGTTGGCACAACCAGTGGCTTGCGCGTGTTGTATGGTGCCAGTCGGATGTTTACCCAAGAAGTTTCGGCAAGTACTGTTGTTTTGAAAGAAGGAGGAAATGTGGGGGAACTGCTCGCCAACCAAAACATCAAAGCGATTGAAGTGGACGGAAACAACCAAAAGTGGGTTGCCACTGATGGGGCTGGGGTGTTTCTGTTTTCAGAAGATGGCAAAAAAACCATCCATCACTTTACCAAAGAAAACAGCCCTCTGCCAACCAACTTTATTCAGAGTTTGGCGTATGACAATCAATCTGGAAAAATCTTTATTGGCTCCTCTAATGGTCTTGTTGCTTTTCAAGGCAATGCCTTTGCGCCATCCGAAACCCTGGAGAATATAGAGGTGTATCCAAACCCCATACGCCCTCGATACACGGGGCCACTCACCATTCGTGGTCTCCAAGCCGATTGTGTGGTCAAAATCACAGATATCGTTGGAAATGCTGTCTATGAAACCACCTCCACAGGGGGGAGTGTACAGTGGGATATAAATTCATTTTCTGGTAAACGCGTGCGTTCCGGCGTATATCTTATTTTTGTGACAACCAATGACGGGTTGGATAGTTCCGTTGAGAAGGTTATGATCATCAACTAATGCTTGTCACAACAGAGGCAATTGTCTTATCGAAAATCAATTATAGCGAAACAAGCCTGATTGTACGTTGCTACACCTTGAGCGATGGAATCAAGTCTTATCTCATCAAAGGAAGTAAGCAAGGGCGAAATGGGAAAAAAAACGCTGCCCTTTTTCAGCCACTCAATCAACTTGAAATTAGCTATCAACACAGAGCGAAATCGAGTCTTTCCATTCCAAAATCCACAAAAATCAGCAAACCCTACCAAACGATTCCCTATGCAATGGACAAGCTCTCAGTGGTGTTGTTTTTGAGTGAAGTGTTGTCAGCTGCCCTGAAAGAAGAGGAAGCAAACACATCGCTGTTCCAGTTTTTGTCTAATAGTTTATCTTGGTTTGATGTGCAAGACAATGTTGTAAATTTCCATATCTACTTTTTGCTATCCCTTACCAAACACTTGGGGTTTTTTCCAAATATAAACCATCAAAATCTTCCCTATTTTGATCTTGAAAATGGTTGCTTTACAACACATAAAAGTACACATTTGGTTGATGATGCTGCAACGGTTTCTGTTTTAAAGTCATATTTAGGCACAACTTTTGATGAATTGAGTGAGGTTTTGGTGTCAAAACAGAACCGAAAACAGTTGCTTGAAGTATTGATGAAATATTATCAAATTCATTTGCAAGGGTTTACAAGGCCAAAATCACTGAACGTACTACATGAGATTTATTCATAAGCTTAGTGTGCTTTTTTTTGGGCATTGTCTCATGAGCCTACATGGTCAAACCGTTCGGTTGGTTGATGCAGTCACTGGCTATCCCATACAAGATGTGGTTGCTTATGACAACTTCACAAAAAAAAATGCCACAAGTGATGCTGATGGACAACTAGATTTGTCGGTTTTTTCAGCAAATGACGAGGTATTTTTCGAGCATATTGGATATGAAAGCCTGATGGCTGTTGTGGCAGAAGTTCAACAGTCAAAACAGATTTCTCTTTACCCAGACACCCAACGCCTTGGTGAAATTGTGCTTTCAGTCAGTCGAACAACAGATGAGAAAAAACGAGTGTCCAAACAAGTTGCTATCCTTTCCGACCGTGAAATTTCGTCGATTGTTCCAAACACCAGTGCAGAATTGCTGCGCGAAGCCACTGGCATTCGCGTCCAACGCTCGCAAGGTGGTGGTGGAAGCCCTGTTATTCGAGGGTTTGAAGCCAATCGAATCCTATTGGTCGTCGATGGTGTGCGAATGAATAATGCCATCTATCGTTCAGGGCACCTTCACAATGCCATTTCCATCGACCCTTTTTCTTTGTCTCGAGCAGAAGTCGTGTATGGTCCCTCATCTGTAGGCTATGGCTCTGATGCTCTTGGAGGCGTGGTGCATTACTTTACCAAAGAACCCCGTGTTGGTGATGCCCAACCATGGCGTTTTTTTATTGCCAATAGCTATGATACTCGTCACGAACACAGCATCAATCACGTTGATATTACTCATAGCAACAACAAATGGGCAAGTCTGACAAGTGCGAGCTATTCTATTTTTGGGGATATCTATATGGGCCGTCAACGCAATCATGGATATACCGACTGGGGGTTGGTGTCAGAAATTTCTAAAAATAATCGCTATTTTTTTCAAGACCAACCACAATCAAACCCCAACCCCAATCGCCAATACAATTCGAAGTATGACCAAGTCGATCTAATGCATAAACTGGTGTTTCAACCAAATGCCAAAAACAAATGGGTGCTCAATTTTCAATACTCCGAATCTTCTGATATCCATCGCTTTGATAAGCTGGCAGAGCGATTGGACGATGAGCTTCGTTATGCCACATGGTTTTATGGACCCCAAAAGAGATTGCTAATTTCTCCTAAATATAACTTTACAACCGACAAAAAATGGTTGAGAGAAGGCGTGATTACCCTAGCATATCAACAAATTGAGGAGTCTAGAGTGCAACGCAAATTTGGGAGTTTACTGCGTGAAAGTCAAATCGAAGACTTGGATGTGTTTAGTGCCAATGCCGATTTTAATGTTGCTCTTGACACCTCCAAAAAACTGGCCTATGGCTTTGAAATGACCCACAACGAACTCACGTCTATTGGGTACAGCCAAAACTTGGTTCTCGATGGGAATACTATCATTGGCCTGACAGACTATACGCTCATTCCATCGCGATACCCAAGCAAGGGAGGTTATTATACCACCCTAGCTGCTTATCTAGATTACAAATGGAACCTCGATGAAAAAAATACCCTGAATACAGGAGCTCGTTTGACCAATACCAGACTCAAAGCTGAGTGGAGTGAGCAAGCACTCATCGACAGTCGCTTGGGGAAAACAACCAACAAAAGCAATGCCCTCAATATGTCTTTTGGCTATGTTTATCGTCCGAATAATAAATGGGAATTTCGATCAGTGTTGGCGAGTGGCTTTCGTGCGCCAAATATCGACGACATGGGAAAAATACGTGAAAAACAAGGGAAACTCACTGTACCCAATCCTGAGCTAAGACCAGAATATGCATATACAGCTGATTTGGGCATTAGTCGATATTTTGATCAGCGAGTGTCTTTTGTGCAAGCCAACCTATTTTATACGATTTTGTCGAACTACATCGCTCGTCAACCCTATATGTTACCCTTGGATCTGTCGTCCGATAGCTTTGCAACCATCACCCATTCAGGAGATGAATTGGAAACTTGGGCAAATACAAACGTAGGAGAAGCAACCCTGCGTGGCGCCAGTTTGCAGTGGCAAGCAAAGCTGAGCAAAATCGTCAACTATAGTGGTCATATCAATTACACCCACGGAGAAACACGTAAAGACAAAATCCCCGTTGCATCAATCCTCCCATGGCAAGGCACACATTCTTTGTCCATCAAAAAAGATCGCTTGCAGGGGCAGCTATCCTTTGTTTTTGCTGGAAAAAAACACCCAAAAGATTACAGTAATGGTGGTGAGGATGGATTAGAAGAAACTCCTTTCATCCTTCGTTCTGACAACACTGGTGAAATCGAATATGCCGGAACGCCCTACTGGCATCGCTTTGATTTGCGTTTGACCTATAACATCAATGCAACAACCAAAGTAGGTGCAGACCTTCACAATCTATTCGATGTGCACTACAAAGAATTTGCGTCTGGTATCTCTGCACCTGGACGTAGTTTACGCCTGCGTTTACAGTACAGGTTCTAGGTCCAAAATCCCTCAACTTTTGGGGAAATTGGTTACTTTCGCAACTTATTACAAATTATGGCTTTTCCGTCGTATAAAAATATAGATCTCGTATCGGTTTCCAAGGATATCCAAAGCTATTGGGAAAGAGAGCTGACATTTGAAGCGAGCGTGAGTACAAGAGAAGGAAGACCCCCTTATGTTTTTTATGAAGGACCTCCCTCTGCCAATGGTCTACCAGGTATTCACCATGTGATGGGACGTACCATAAAAGATATTTTTTGCCGCTATAAAACCCAAAAAGGTTTTCAGGTCAATCGCAAAGCGGGGTGGGATACCCATGGCCTACCCGTTGAGTTGGGTGTAGAAAAAGAACTTGGCATTACCAAAGAAGATATCGGAAAGACCATCAGCGTCGATCAATACAATGCCGCCTGCCGTGAAGCAGTGATGCGATACACAGATGTCTGGAGCGATTTGACAAAACAAATGGGGTACTGGGTGGATATGAAAGAGCCATACGTTACCTATACCTCTAAGTATATGGAGTCGGTGTGGTGGTTGCTCAAACAACTCTATGACAAAAAACTCATTTATAAAGGATACACCATCCAACCCTATTCTCCAAAAGCAGGAACAGGATTGTCTTCACACGAGCTCAATCAACCCGGCTGTTATCAAGATGTGACAGACACAACAGTCACTGCGCAATTTGAAACCCTCAACGAAACACTCCCCCCTCAACTACAAGACGAAACCCCACTGCACATATTGGCATGGACAACCACCCCTTGGACCTTGCCCTCTAATACCGCACTCACTGTTGGGCCCTCAATCGACTATGTGGTCGTTTCTACATTTAATCGTTACACCCACCTCCTCATACGTGTGCTACTCGCCAAAGATTTGGTGCCAAAGGTGTTTACAAAAGTCTTTCAACAAGTCAAGGCTAATGATGACTTACTGTCTTACGACAAGAAAGGGGAAAACATCCCATACCTCATCACAGATGAGATTAAAGGTGCTTCACTCGTCGGCATTCGATACAAGCAATTGTGGTCCGATGCACCCCTGCCACACAACACCCCAGAAAATGCCTTTCGAGTGATTGCAGGTGAATTTGTAACCACTGACGACGGAACAGGAATTGTTCATACCGCACCTACCTTTGGTGCAGACGATGCAATGGTCGCCAAACAAGCAACCCCAGAAGTGCCACCCATGCTGGTTTTGGATGAACACGAACAGCTGGTTCCGCTCGTCGATCTGCAAGGTCGTTTTCGAAAAGAACTTGGATCACTTGGTGGAAAATATGTGAAAAACGAATACTACGACGATGGTCAGGCTCCTGACAAATCTGTTGATGTCGAAATTGCCATTCGTCTGAAAGAAGAAAACAAAGCCTTTACTGTTGAGAAATATGTGCACAGTTATCCCAACTGCTGGCGAACAGACAAGCCTGTGTTATACTACCCCCTCGATTCATGGTTTGTGAAAGTCAGCGACAACAAAAAACTCCTCGTTACGCTCAACAACAACATCAATTGGAAACCAAAATCAACAGGAGAAAGGCGCTTTGCAAACTGGCTCGCCAATGCCAATGACTGGAACCTTTCACGCTCTCGATTTTGGGGCATCCCCTTGCCGATTTGGCGAACGGAAGACAACAGCGAAACAAAAGTTATTGGGTCAATTGAAGAGCTTCAAACAGAAGTCGAAAGGGCAGTTAAAGCTGGGTTTATGCAAACAAACCCTTTTGCACATTTTGTCCCTGGCGATATGAAAGCCGAAAACTATAACAAAATCGATCTGCACAAAAACATCGTGGATGGCTTAGTTCTTGTCAGTTCATCAGGTGAACCCATGCACAGAGAAAGCGACCTGATCGATGTCTGGTTTGACTCTGGCTCCATGCCTTATGCGCAATGGCACTATCCCTTTGAAAACAAACACAAAATAGATGAGGCAGTAGAGTTTCCTGCTGACTTTATCGCCGAGGGTGTTGACCAAACAAGAGGGTGGTTCTACACCTTGCATGTCATTGGTGGATTGGTATTTGACAGTATCACCTATAAAAATGTTGTTTCCAATGGGCTTGTGCTAGACAAGAATGGGCAAAAGATGTCCAAACGCTTAGGCAACGTAGTTGATCCCTTCGAAACCCTAAACACCTATGGTGCAGACGCAACTCGCTGGTATATGATCAGCAATGCAAACCCTTGGGACAACCTCAAATTTGATGTGGAAGGAATTCGCGAAGTGCGTCGTAAGTTTTTTGGTACACTGTACAACACCTATTCGTTTTTTATTTTATATGCCAATATCGATGGGTTTTGCTATGAAGAGACAGATATTCCTTTAGACAAACGACCCGAAATGGACCGATGGGCTTTGTCAGCACTTCACTCCCTCATCACTCAGGTGGATGAGCATTTCGGCAACTATGAACCCACCAAAGCCGCTCGGTTGATCTCCTCATTTGTGAACGAAGACTTGAGCAATTGGTATGTTCGTTTGTCGAGAAGACGATTTTGGAAAGGGACCTATGAGGAAGATAAAATTTCAGCATATCAAACCCTGTATACTTGTTTGATTTCTGTTGCAAAACTCATGGCACCCATTGCACCCTTTTATGCAGATCGTCTGTATCAAGATTTGGATACAACCACTGAAAAAGAGCAATATGCTTCTGTTCACTTGGCTTATTTTCCAACTGCCAACAACGAATGTATTGCAGTTGATTTAGAGAAAAAAATGCAGCTTGCGCAACGCATAGTTTCTTTGGTGTTGTCGATTCGTAAAAAAGAAAAAATAAAAGTGCGTCAACCCCTTCAAAAGGTGTTGATTCCTGCGCTAGATAGTCAAGAAAAACGAGCCATTATGGAAATGTCGGATCTGATCGCTGCAGAAGTCAACGTCAAAACGATCGAAATTCTCGATGATGCTTCGTCGATTTTAGTGAAGGAAATCAAGCCAAATTATAAAACTCTTGGTCCTCGATTTGGTAAGGAAATGAAGGGTGTTTCAGACGTGATTCAAGGACTAAACGATGAACAAATTCAAAACATAGAAAAGCAAGGATCAATTGCAGTTGAAATTAATGGGAAAAATACTATTTTAGACGCTTCTGATGTAGTGATTCAGTCTAAAGATATTGAGGGTTGGTCGGTTGCATCAGAACAAGGAATAACAGTCGCTTTGGATTGTAGTCAAACAGAAGATTTGCTTCTCGAGGGCATTGCGAGAGAACTTGTCAATCGAATTCAAAACCTTCGAAAAGACAAAGGTTTTGAAGTGACTGATACCATTACTGTAACACTAAAACAAAACAAACAGTTGGAACGTGCAATAGATGCCAACAAAAACTACGTGACCAGTGAAGTGCTGGCCGAAAATATCTTATTTGTTGATACAAATCCCCAAGGAGAGCCCTTATCATTTGATGATATCAAAACTGAGATTCGCTTAGATAAAACCAAATAAAAAGAAAATGAAAACAAACGAAATCAATCGATACCCAGAAGAGGATCTAGAGGAATTCAAAATATTAATCGAAGAAAAAATTGCGAAAGCACAACATGATTTAGAACTGATCAGAAGTGCTTATATGAACAATAGCAACAACGGCACAGACGATACCTCTCCAACCTTTAAGGCTTTTGAAGAAGGGTCAGAAACTATGTCGAAAGAGGCCAATACTCAACTAGCGATTCGGCAAGAAAAATTTATTAGAGACCTAAAAAATGCCTTGATTCGCATCGAAAATAAAACCTATGGTGTTTGTCGGGTTACAGGCAAGCTCATCAGTTCCGAACGACTCAAATTAGTGCCACACGCCACTTTGAGCATCGAGGCAAAAAACATGCAGAAATAGCATAGATGACCCTCAAAAAATCTCTCATTCTCATCGGTGTAGTGCTGCTACTTGACCAGTGTTCAAAGTTCTATATCAAACTCAACTTTCCACTGAGTGTTTACAGCTCAGATGCCATCCTTGATTGGGGGTGGTTTCGCCTGATTTTTATTGAAAACAAAGGTATGGCATGGGGCACACGATTTAGTGACTTCATCCCCTTCATTTCTGATGACACTGGCAAGCTCCTGCTATCACTCATTCGCATAGTTGCTGTGAGTGTGATTGGCTATATGCTTTGGGACGCAATCAAAAAGCAGCAACACAAGTTATTGCTGATCTCTGGTTGTCTCATCTTTGCTGGTGCGCTTGGCAACATCATTGATTCATTGTTTTACGGTCTTCTGTTTTCCAATAGTTATGGGCAAGTTGCTGGCATTTTCCCTGAAAGTGGTGGTTATGCGCCCTTGTTTTATGGGCATGTGGTCGACATGCTACAATTTCCCATGTTTACTTGGGTATGGCCTTCTTGGATGCCTTGGATTGGGGGGCAATCCTATACTTTTTTTGAACCAGTTTTCAACCTTGCCGATTCAGCCATCAGCACTGGTGTGGGGATTATTCTTATTTTTAACAACCGTATTTTTCCAAAAAATTAAAAGTCTACAATTCCTTTAGAATGGATGCACCTGTGAAGACGAATGTCTGTCGGTTCACAATCCGTGATATCAGGGCAAGGCGGAAAATAAGACAGCCCAACAAAAATAGTTTGTGGTGAACACCTACTGAGAAATCGGTCATAAAATCCTTGGCCATATCCAACCCGTTCCCCCTTGCCATCGTACCCCAATAGCGGCACAAAAACCAGGTCAATCGCACTGGGTTGTATGAGTATTCCTCCCATTGGTTCTGGAATACCGTAGGTGTTTGTTTGCAAGGCAGTTTCTGGAAATATTTCCCAATGTGTCATCTGTTTGGTTGCGAAATCAGTTTGGGGGACAACCACCTTTTTACCCATGCCAAACAGCAAGTCAACCAACGCTTTGGTGTTGGGCTCTTTCTGTTTTTGAATGGATAAAAACAAATGCACAACCCCCACTTGAGAGAGGTCAAACAACCTGATATACTTCATCAATTCCTCCTGCTTTTTTTGCATTTGCGAGGGGGTGATCTGTTTGCGCAAATCTAGATGGTATCGCCGAGCCTCTGCTTTTGTCATTGCTGTGGATTGAACACAAATAAAATAATTAATTTCGTCATATGCCGAAAGATGCGATAAAACTTCATGTGCAAGCCCTTCCCAATCTGCCAGGGGTGTATCAGTTTTATGACAAACAAGAGAAAATTGTTTATGTCGGCAAAGCCAAAAACCTCAAAACCCGGGTGTCTTCTTATTTTCGAAAACAAGTCGATTCGAAAAAAACCCAAAGGCTCGTCAACAATATCGCATCAATCAAACATATCGTTGTGCCGACCGAATCCGACGCATTGATTTTGGAAAACAGCCTGATTAAAGAACATCAACCACGCTACAACATCCTGTTGAGAGATGATAAAACCTATCCTTGGATCTGCATTAAAAATGAGGCTTTCCCAAGAGTGTTCACCACCCGAAAAATCATAAAAGATGGGTCTGAGTATTTTGGACCTTTTACCAATTTCAAAACTGTTCGTTTGCTGATGAATCTCATTCAAGAGCTCTATCCACTTCGAAACTGTTCTTATGATTTGCGAGAAGAATCGATCCAAACCAAAAACTATAAAGTCTGTTTGGAGTATCATATAGGAAACTGCTTAGGTGGGTGTGTGGGTGAGCAAATTGAGAGTGACTATGACCATCAAATCAGTCAGATCAGAGCCCTATTGCGTGGCAATTTTAGCGAAGCGATACAAGGGTTTAAACAAAAGATGAAGCTTGCTGCTGATGTGCTTGACTATGAAGAGGCACAGAAGCAAAAAAATAAAATCAATACTCTAACCAATTATCAATCCAAATCTGCAGTGGTCAGTGCCACCATTAGCAATGTGGATGTGTGTACTGTTATCAGTGATGAACATGCTGCTTATGTCAACTATCTCCATGTGGCATATGGATCGATTGTTCGCTTTCACAACATGGAGATCAAAAAGAAACTGGAAGAAAGCGATGAGGACCTTCTTCGATTGGTGGTGGTAGAGCTGCGCCGCCGGTTTCAATCCACTTCCAAAGATGTGATCTTACATGTTGACATTGACTTGGGAGACGATATACGCGTGACTGTCCCCAAAAAAGGAGAGAAAAAAAAGCTGTTAGACTTATCGTTGCGCAATGCCAAGCAAGGGCGTTTGGAGCAACTAAAACAAATCAAAATCTCTGACCCACAGCAACACACAAATCGTTTGCTTAGTCAGATGAAAAAAGACCTTCGACTACAAGCCCTGCCTTACCATATCGAGTGTTTTGACAACTCTAACATTCAAGGGAGTAACCCTGTTGCTGCCTGCGTGGTGTTTCGCAACACCAAGCCTGCCAAAAAAGAGTATCGTCACTACATCATCAAAACAGTCACTGGTGCCAATGACTATGCCTCGATGGAAGAGGTCATTTATCGACGATACAAACGCCTTTTAGAAGAAAAACAAAGCCTCCCACAGCTGATTGTGATCGATGGTGGTAAAGGGCAGTTGAGCTCTGCTTTGCTCAGTATTGATGCCCTGGGTTTGCGCAACAAAATTGCAGTGATCGGCATTGCCAAACGACTAGAAGAAATCTATTACCCAAACGACCCTATTCCAATGTATCTTGACAAACGATCTGAAACACTTAAAATTATTCAACAATTACGAAACGAAGCCCATCGCTTTGGCGTGCGACTGCATCGAAACAGAAGAAGCAAACATGCTATTTCTTCATCGCTTGACAACATCCCCGGCATCGGAGAAAAAACAATCATCAAACTGCTCAAAGTGTTTAAGTCCGTCAAGCGAATCAAAGAAGCTAAATTGAAAGATCTAAGTGGAGCGGTTGGAAAGGCAAAAGCCAAAGAACTTTATTACCATTTTCACCCTGTTAAAGAGAAGGCGAAATAAAACTTCACATTTAACATTTTAACAAAACATCTTGTCAAGGGATTTTTTTAATTTTGTAATTGATGTATTTGATTCGACATTTCATCCTTTTCCACATCTTTTTTCCAGGGGCTATCGCCCAATCAAACACTGGCGGCACCATCCAACCCAATCGCATCGTTATAGATCAAAAAGTCAATGATGCTTTTCAAGACGGTGAATGGTTTCGATTTCGGATGCGCTATGGCTTTCTCAATGCCAGTTATGCAACAGCTACAGTTCGCGAAACAACCTTCAAAGACCAAGCTGTTTATCATGTTGCTGCGACTGGAAAAACAACAGGCTTTGCACGTTGGTTTTTTAAAGTCGATGACTACTTTGATAGTTTTTTTGAAAAAGATATTGTTCGCCCCATTCGTTTTGTGCGCAATATTTCAGAGGGAAAATATAAGCGTCATGTTGAAATTAATTTTGACCACAACACCCAGTCGGGGATCATGCACGATTTGCTGAGAAAAACCAAAACTGAGATTAGCTTTGCCCCAAACCTACAAGACCTCGTTTCTTCCTTTTATTTTTTGAGAAACCATTTTGATTTGGAGGGAATTCAAGTTGGAGAGACTGCTTCTCTACATCTGATTTATGACAAAACCCCATTTGCGTTTCAGTTTCGATTTCTAGGTTATGAAAACGTCAAAACCAAGTTTGGGGTGGTTCCTTGTGTCAAATTTCGACCCTATGTTGAAGAGGGGCGAATTTTTAAAAAAGAGAGTGGACTGTCGCTTTGGGTAAGCAATGACAACAATAGACTTCCCATTAAAGTTGTTGCAGAGTTGAGCGTGGGTTCTCTCGACGTCGATTTAATAGATTTTAAAGGTCTAAAACACCCCTTTAAAATTATTGTAAATGAATAATAAACAATTTATACTTTTGATTGTTTTGGCTGGTCTTGTTTCAGCCTGTGGATCGCATGCAGAACGTGAACCAGCAAAGCTAGTTGAACCACAAGTGTATGAATTTGGTTTTTTACTCAACGAATATCATGTGGTGAGAGATACTGTTGTGCGTGGAGATAGCTTTAGTGCGATTTTGGAAAAATATGGCATCTATTATCCTCAGATTTACAACATCAATAATGTAGCGAAAAAGGCATATAACTTTCGTAAAATCCGCACAGGAAGACCCTATACCATACTGCGCAGAAAGGACTCATTGCAAACCCCCGAATTTTTGATTTATCAGCCCAGTGCAATTGACTATGTAACCATCAGACTCACCGATTCTCTATGGGCAAAAAAAGACCAAAAAGAAGTCAAGCTAATCGAACGCCAAGCCTGGGGCGTCATCAATAGTTCTTTGTATGAAACTCTCGACGAGCAAGGTCTCAGTCCACTTGTTGCCTATGATATGTCGGACATATACGCCTGGACAATCGACTTCTTTCGTTTGGAAAAAGGCGATCGGTTCAAGGTGCTTTACACAGAGAAATATGTGAATGACTCTGTTTTTGTGGGACACAACAGGGTGCATGCTGGTTATTTTGAACACCGTGGAAAACCGATTTATGCCATCGAATTTGAATCGGATTCTGTTCGTGGAATCACTGAGTTTTTTGACGAAAAAGGGAAAAATCTTCGTCGTGCTTTTTTAAGAGCGCCTGTCAATTTTTCACGGATTTCATCTCGCTATAACACCAAACGTCGTATTGCTTATTATGGTCGTGTCAAACCCCATTTGGGAACAGACTTTGCTGCTCCTGTCGGTACGCCCATTCGATCAACAGCAGCAGGAACAGTTGTCAAGTCAGGCTATACTCGAGCGAATGGTAATTATGTAACCATCCGTCACAATGCAACCTATTCCACTCAGTACCTCCACATGAAAAAAAGAGGGGTTCGCGTAGGAAAATATGTCAATCAAGGGGATTATATCGGAACTGTCGGAATGACTGGATATACTTCAGGTCCGCATGTGTGCTATCGTTTTTGGAAAAACGGAAAACAGGTGGATCCGTTTAAAACCAAATTACCCGACGCCAAACCGATTGCAAGTGAATTGAAAGATGCATATTTGCAGCACATGATTCCGTGGAAGGACAAACTCGATTGCATTTATTTTGAAGAACAAAAAACAAATACTAATGCCATTACCAACAATCAATCCAACGACGACAGCAGCTTGGAAAAAACTAAAGAAACACTTTAAAGAAACACAGGGTGTATCTCTGCAAAACCTTTTTGCAAATGACCCCAAACGGGGAGAGCAGTTTTGCATTAGTTGGGAAGATTTTTATGTCGATTTTTCTAAAAATCACCTGACGCAAGAGACCCTAGATCTGTTGACTGCACTCGCGGAAGAATGTCAACTCAAAGAAGCAATGAATCACTACTTTGGTGGGTCGATGATCAATGTCAGTGAAGGGAGAGCAGTGCTGCACACTGCCCTTCGTGCCCCAAGCAATCAGGACGTTAGAGTGAATGATAAAAATATTATCCCAGGTGTTCATGCCGTCATCGATCAAATCAAAAGCTTTAGCCAAGGGGTGATTGACGGAAGCATTTGCAGCAGCAACGGACAAGCTTTTACCGACGTCGTGAACATTGGCATCGGAGGTTCGGACTTGGGGCCAGTAATGATTACTGAAGCACTTGCATATTATAAAACCCATCTCAACTTGCACTTTATGTCCAACGTGGATGGAGATCATGTAACTGAAATCCTTCAAAACCTAAACCCAGAAACGACTCTGTTTGTGGTGGTGTCAAAATCCTTTACCACCCAAGAAACTCTGAGCAATGCCACCACTGCCAAGCAGTGGCTAGTGGATGCCCTAGGAGAAAAGGCTGTGGCCAATCACTTTGTCGCAGTATCGACCAATTTGCAAATGATCAACGACTTTGGAATTGATCCCAACAATGTGTTTCCAATGAACGATTGGGTTGGTGGGCGTTTTTCCTTATGGAGCGCTGTTGGACTATCGATTGCCCTAGGTGTTGGCCCTAATCATTTTGAAGAACTTCTTCAAGGGGCTCACGCCATGGATACACATTTTGCGAACACGCCTTTGCATGAAAACATTCCTGTCGTTCTTGCGCTGATCACCTTGTGGTACAATAACTTTTACAGGGCAGAAAGCGAAGCAATTATCCCTTACACCCAATACCTCCACCGACTGCCTGCCTACTTGCAACAGGGCATCATGGAGAGCAATGGGAAGAGTGTTGACCGGGAGGGTAATGCAGTTGACTATCAAACAGGAAATCTGATTTGGGGAGAGCCAGGTACCAATTCCCAACACGCCTTTTTTCAATTGATTCATCAAGGAACCAAGCTGATTCCTGCCCATTTTATCGGCTTTAAAAAACCCCTGCATGGCAAGCAAGATCACCACGATAAGCTGATGGCAAACTTCTTTGCACAAACCGAAGCCTTGATGAAAGGGAAGTCGGAAGAAGTGGTTCGCAGTGAGGGAGTCGAAGAGTCCTTGATGCCCTTTAAAATCTTTGCTGGAAATAAGCCCTCAACAACTCTGCTGATTGACAAGCTGACGCCCCTGAGTTTGGGTAAACTCGTCGGGATGTATGAACACAAAATTTTTGTGGAAGGTATCCTTTGGAATATTTACAGTTATGACCAGTGGGGCGTAGAGCTAGGCAAGCAATTGGCGAATACAATTTTAAAAGAAATTGTCAACAAAAAGGGGGGCGCGCACGATAGTTCGACTTCAAGCCTACTTCGAATATATAATAGTCAATAGTTTAAATCTTAAGTGGCAAGCTCAAATTGGCGTTCGATATACTTTCAATTAATCTTTATCGATTAACTCAAAAAACCCTCCCTTGCGCTGGGTTTTTTTATACCTAGACTTTTACCAAGCTCATATCTACTATAGGTGCAGAATGTGTTAAAACCCCCAGAGATAAAAAATCAACCCCTGTCTCGGCATAGGAAACAATATTTTGGGGTGTGATATTTCCAGAAGCTTCTGTTGAAACGGCTCCTGCGATATGGGATACGGCAGATTGTACTTCTTTTGGCGTCATATTGTCAAGCAAAATTCGCTCCACCCAAGGGAAATCCATACAGTGATCGATTTGTTCTAGGTTCCTTGTTTCTACAATCACAGGAATTGGATGCTCAAGCCCATCTAAATAGGATTTGACTTTTACAAGCGTGTCGGGGATATCCCCGACAAAATCGATGTGATTGTCTTTAACCATTATCGCATCGTATAAACCCATGCGGTGATTGGTACCACCACCAATTGCAACAGCCCACTTTTCAGCAATGCGAAAATTAGGAGTGGTTTTTCTGGTGTCCAATAATTGGCAAGGGGTGTGCGCAATCTTTTTTTGTAAAGATTCTGTGGTTTTGGCAATCCCACTCATGCGCTGAAGTGCGTTTAGAGCAATGCGTTCTAAAGAAAGAATCGATTGGGTAGCACCCTTTAAGTGAAGCAATACCTCCCCTGCCTTGAATGGTAATCCTTCGTTATGCTGTTCGATCACTTGTACATCTGGCGCATGGCGTTCAAATAACATTTGAACAAAGCCCAACCCAGCAAACACACCACCTTCTTTGGCAATCAGCTGAGCCGACGACTGATGAGCAGCGTCAAAAATGGCAAGTGAGGTTTGGTCGCCATGACCGATATCTTCTATTATGGCTTGATCGATACAAATCGACAATTGATCTTGATATGTTTTTGCAAAATCAGTTGACATAATCAAGATTATAAAATACGCCTTTGTTTTCTTTGGCTTCCTGTGCCTGCTTGATAATCAAATAAGAAACACTTACCATATTTCGCAATGTGGTCAGCTGTGGGGTGAGTTTGTTCTCTTGGTATAGTGCTTTTGTGGCCATGTAAATATCGTGTAATTGATCTTCAGCAACTTCTAAACTTTGATGTGACTTTTCAATCCCAACATACTGGGTCATCAGCGTTTGCAATTGCTTTCGCAAATTTTGAATGCTTCCATTTTTCTCATTGGAAATGTCTTCTGTACCATTCCACTGTGGTATCTTTTCAAAAAAGGAGTTTGGAAGTGGGTTCTCATCCATAAACTCGACACTATGTGATGCCGCTCGAGCAGCAAAAACCAGTGCTTCTAATAAAGAGTTTGATGCGAGTCGATTCGCTCCATGCAGTCCCGTATGGCTACATTCGCCGATGGCGTAAAGCCCCGCCATACTCGATTGGCTGTGATCATCAACATCTATCCCTCCACAGAAGTAATGAGCGGCAGGATGTACAGGGATTCGCTCATTAAATACATCGATTCCGACTTGCTGACAGCTGGCCAAAATGGTGGGGAATTGGTCTCGAACCGTTTTTGAATCGAGATGTGATAGGTCTAAGAAAACAAAAGGGTGTTTTTGCTGCTGTATCTCAGCATAGATTGAACGAGATACAATATCTCTTGGTGCGAGTTCCATGCGGTCGTCATAATGGTCCATAAATCGCCCACCTTGTTCGTTTCGCAAATAGGCCCCTGCTCCTCTTACCGCCTCTGAAATCAGAAAGGTAGCTCCATCGATTTTGGGGTATAAAGCTGTAGGGTGAAATTGGACATAGTGGAGGTTTTCAACCCGAACCTTTGCCCTGTATGCAGCTCCCAAGCCATCGCCGGTAGCTGCACTGGGATTAGTTGTATTTTCATAGACTTGCCCCGCACCTCCAGTCGAAAGTATCGTCACTTGTGCCGTGAGTTTTAATATCTTTTCATCCTCTTTGGATATGACATAGGCCCCATAACAACGATTTCCTCCTTGTTGACCCAAATGGTGGTCGGTGATTAAATCCACCAAGGTATGTTTTTCCAAAAGGGTAACATTGGGAAGCGACCTCACCTTGTCGATCAAGGTCGTGAGTACATGCAGTCCTGATTGGTCTTTATGATGAACAATTCGATTGGCTGAATGGCCACCCTCTTTCCCCAAATGTAGTTGCTTTCCTTCCTTGTCAAAATTGGCACCCCAAGCGATGAGTTCCTCCAAACGTGATGGCCCTTCACGAACCACAAAGTCAACTACCCGAGGATTGTTTTCGGTATTTCCAGCTGCAATCGTATCCTGAGCATGCTGTGCATAAGAATCGGATTTAAAATTTGAAACCACCGCTATCCCACCTTGCGCATATTTAGTGTTTCCCTCCATAAGGTCTCGCTTAGAAATCAGCAGTATGTTTGTCTTTGGTTTACGTTGACTCAACTGTAGAGCATAACTCAATCCAGCCAAACCCGTTCCGATAACCAAAACATCGGTGTGCATTTATTTAGAAAGGGTTAACATGCGTTCAATCGGAAGTCTCGCTTGACTCATCAGTGCCTGATCGAGTTGAATTTCGGGCTGTTCAAAAGCCAGACAACGATAGAGTTTTTCCAAAGTGTTGAGCTTCATAAAGGCACACTCACTACAGGCACAAGTATCATCGTCGATAGGTGCAGGAATAAAGGTTTTGTTGGGTGTGCGTTTGTTCATTTCGTGTAGAATCCCTGCCTCTGTAGCTACAATAAATTCATTGGCATTATCCGTTATTGCAAAATCAATGAGCTTAGATGTACTTCCAATAAAATGAGCTATTGCCAAAATATCCTCAGGGCTTTCAGGGTGCGCAATAAATTTTGCCTTGGGATATTGCTTAACGAGTTGTACAATTTTTTCAAAGGAAAAGGCCTCATGTACGACACATGACCCGTCCCAAAGTAGCATCTCACGACCCGTTTCTTTGATCAAATAGCGACCCAAATGCTTGTCAGGTGCAAAGATAATCGGTTGGTCTTTGGGGATACTCTCAATAATTTTCTTGGCATTACTTGAAGTACAGACCAAATCACTCAGCGCTTTAATCTCTGCAGAACAATTGATATAGGTCACCACGACTGCATCGGGGTTTTGGGCTTTGAAGGCAGCAAAATCTTGGGGTGGGCATGAGTCCGCTAGTGAACATCCTGCCTTCAAGTCGGGGAGTAATACTTTTTTTGTCGGATTGATGATTTTGGCTGTTTCAGCCATAAAATGAACTCCTGCAAACACAATCACATCCGCATCAACCTCGGCTGCTGCCTGAGCCAAAAACAAACTGTCGCCCAAAAAATCGGCGAGATCTTGAATCGCGTCTTCCTGATAATAGTGAGCCAACAGAACTGCGTTTTTTTCTTTTTTGAGCCGCTTGATCTCCTTTACATAATCGAGGTTTTCTACTATGGGTGTCGTCACATAACCGCGAGAGGATAACATTTGCGTATGATTTTCTGTTGAATTCATCAAGCCCATTTTTTTTCAAATTTCGGAAAAAGTTCGCATTTACACAGCTTATTGATTGTTTTGAATCGCCTTGAGGTTTAACTGTAAGCTCGTTTTGCCATTCCACTCATTTTCATCAATCACATAGGCAATGTCACAAATCGAAGATTTCACAATGTCTAAGTCGTCTCCCAATCCAAATCCGATGGCATCAATCGATTGGTTGCCAGCCACAAACGAACACTTGAGATGGGTCTCATCAGAACCAACTCGCTTGGCATAACCACGATCTGCAACTCCTTTTGACAAAAACACCGGTCGCATGTTGCCTGGGCCAAATGGTGCCATTTGATTGAAAATCCGATAAAACTTTGGGGTGATTTCCGCAATGGGGATTTCCATATCGATTGACAAGGTACGCTCTTGTTGTTCGGGCTGTATTCGTTTTGATACCACCTCTTCAAACTGCTGACAAAAGCCCGCATACTGTTCCGGACGAATTGTCAATCCAGCTGCATATTTATGGCCCCCAAACTGAATCATATGCTCTTGACATGCGGTTAGGGCTGCATATAAATCAAAGCCCCGAACCGAACGTGCTGAGGCGGTGAGTACATCTCCAGAACGTGTGAAAACCAACGTGGGTTTATAATGCGTTTCGATTAGTCGAGATGCCACAATCCCAATCACGCCCTTGTGCCAATCTGGGTCATAAACAACGGTACTTGCTTTGTCGGTTTGTCCGCTCTCTTCGATTTGTGCCAAGGCTTCTTCGGTAATCTCTCTATCCAATACTTTTCGATTCTCGTTAAACACCTCAATCGCTTCAGCGCGTTTGGTCGCTTCTTCTATGCTGTCGCTCAACAAGAGTTCCACAGCATAGGTGCCGTGCTTCATACGTCCTGCGGCATTGATACGAGGCGCCACCCGAAAAACCAAATCAGTAACGGAAATCGCTCGTTGTTTGCGTTCACCCAATAAGACCGCCAACCCCGGACGTGGAGACTGCTGATAGATTTGCATTCCAAAATAGGTAAGCACTCTATTCTCATCAAGTATGGGCACAATATCTGCCGCTGATGCTGTTGCTACCAAATCTAAATAGGGCTGCAATTCTTGTACTTCAATCCCCATTGTGCTTGCGTGGGCTTGAATGAGTTTAAACACCACCCCACAACCGCAAAGCCCATCAAACGGGTAGTTGCAATCGGGGCGTTTGGGATCCAAAACTGCATGGGCAGCAGGCAACTGTTCCCCTGGCGTATGGTGGTCACATACAATGACATCAATACCCTTTTGGTTGGCATCCGCAATCAGGTCAACTGCCTTGATTCCACAATCCAAAGTGAATAATAACTTCACCCCTTCCGCAACAGCCTTGTCGATACCTTGCTCCGAAAGACCATAGCCCTCAGCATAGCGATCGGGAATGTATGACATGACCTCCATCTTTTGATGCTGTAAATAATGCACGAGCAATGCCACTGCACTGGTGCCATCCACATCATAATCCCCAAAGACCATGACGGTTTCTTTTTTGTCGATGGCCTGTTGTAAACGAGCAACTGCCACGTCCATGTCTTTCATCAAAAACGGATCGTGCAGGTGATACCAGTCGGGACGAAAAAATTGCTTGGCTGCATCAAAATTGGTGATCCCCCTTTGCACCAAAAGTTGAGCGACAACCGTGGGCACGGCCAGCGCCTTGGCAAGTGATTGTACCGTCTCTGGATTGGGGTTAGGTTGAACAAGCCAGCGCATATCAGTCCTTTCCTTGAATGACGAGCACAAATTCGCCTTTGGGCGGATGAGCCGTAAAATGCGCTTCGAGTTCTTCTAATGTCCCTCGTACAGTTTCCTCAAAAGCTTTGGTAAGCTCTCTAGAAATCGATGCTTGCCTGTCAGGTCCCATCACTTGAGCACATTGTACCAACGTCTTTACGATGCGATGAGGAGACTCATACAATACAATGGTTTTGGTTTCTTCCGCGAGTTGAGAGAGTCTAGACTTTCGCCCTTTTTTGTGAGGCAAAAACCCCTCAAAAATAAAGCGGTCTGTAGGAAATCCACTTTGTACCAATGCGGGGATAAAGGCGGTTGGCCCCGGTAGAGTGATCACCTGAAGACCCGCTTGTAAACACGTCCTGACCAATAAAAATCCTGGGTCAGAAATCGCAGGGGTACCTGCATCCGAAATCAACGCCATGGACATCCCTTGTTGGAGTTGCTTGACCAGTCCGTAAACTGTGCGATGCTCATTGTGCATATGATACGACTTGGTTGGTGTAATGATATCATAATGGTTGAGCAACTTGCGACTGACCCGGGTGTCCTCACACAAAATCAGCTCCACTTTTGAAAGAACATTGATTGAACGATGAGTGATGTCAGCCAAATTACCAATCGGTGTAGGAACAACATAAAGTGTGGATGACTGGATTTCCAAAATCTTTTATTTATGTGGGGGTGGATATGTTGAGGATTAAAGATAAGTTATTTCTTTTGCAATCATGTTCCTTTCCAAAACATTATGATTATTTATCCCCAGTTCTTACATGGGTATTATGATTTTAATACCTTTGTAAGTGGCAGATGAGCAATAAAATCACAGACTATGTTTCTCGAAAATACAGTTAATCAAGAAGAACAGTTCGGTTGGATTGAGGTCATCTGTGGTTCCATGTTTTCTGGAAAAACAGAAGAACTCATTCGGCGATTGAAGAGAGCGCAGTTTGCCAAACAAAAAGTCGAAATTTTTAAGCCAACTGTTGACAATCGGTATGATGATGACAAAGTGGTTTCGCATGATGCCAATGAAATCAGATCCACCCCTGTGCCTGCTGCTGCCAATATTCGCATTCTAGCTGATAGCTGTGATGTGGTTGGTATAGACGAAGCGCAATTTTTTGATGACGAAATCATTTCGGTTTGCAATGACCTCGCCAACAAAGGCATTCGTGTAATTGTTGCTGGCTTGGATATGGATTATAAAGGCAACCCTTTTGGGCCAATGCCCAACTTGATGGCCACTGCTGAATACGTCACCAAAGTCCATGCTGTCTGCACACGCACTGGTAATCTTGCACAGTACAGTTTTCGTAAATCCGACGATGAAAATTTGGTGTTTCTTGGACAGACTGGCGAGTACGAACCCCTCAGTCGAGCAGCATACTATCATGCAATGGGAATGGGCAAAATAAAACAAAAAACTCCTAACAAGTCGAAAGAAAACAAAAAAAGAAAAAGTGGCTGAAGCAACACGATTTGAAATCCATCTGCCCGCCCTACGTCACAACTTCCAGCAGATCAAAAAACGACTACAACCCCACACCAAAGTATTGGCAGTCGTCAAAGCATTTGCCTATGGGTCAGATGCTACTGCTATTGGGCGTTGTTTGGAAAAAGAGGGTGCCGATTATCTCGGAGCTGCCTATGTCAGTGAGGGCATTGCCTTGCGTAAAGCTGGGGTTAAAATTCCAATTTTGGTACTCCACCCCCAAATGCATCAGCTATCCACTTTGATTGAGCATCAACTCGAACCCTGTGTGTACTCTTGGCGAATCCTACATGCACTTGAAAAAATATTGGTCGAGCAACAATCAACAGCCTACCCAATTCATCTAAAATTCAACACAGGTCTTAATCGCCTAGGGTTTTCGATTGATGAAGGGGCATCGATCAAGCAACATCTCGCCTCTTCCCCTTTTCACCTACAAGGTGTATTATCGCATCTGGCTGCCACTGAAGACCCGGCTGAAAGGGAATTTACCCTCAAACAACTTGCGCAATTTGACCTGATCAAGCCTATTTTTGGTAGCGATCCCATTTATCATGTGCTCAACACTTCTGGGGTCTTTCACTACCCCGAAGCTCATTATGATATGATTCGATGTGGGATTGGGTTATATGGCTATGGCAATCAAAAGGAAGTCAGTGATCTACTTCGACCAGTAGGGGTGTTAAAAACAATTATTTCTCAAATTCATGACGTTAAACTAGGAGATGCTGTGGGCTATAATCGTGGGTTTGTTGCCAACAAACCAACTCGATCAGCTACCCTACCCATTGGTCATGCAGATGGTATCGGACGGCTCTATGGCAAAGGCAAAGGTGCAGTTGTGATCCATGGTCAGAAAGCACCCATTTTGGGTAATGTATGCATGGATATGATAATGGTTGATGTGACAAACATCGACTGTAAAGAAGGAGATGAAATCATTGTTTTTGGTGGTGTTGATGCAAGCGCAGAAATTATCGCAGAACATGCCGATACCATTTCTTATGAACTGCTAACCGCCATCTCACAACGCGTTCCCAGAGTAATCATTCCTTAATTGTTAATTTTATAACATTTTGTTATTTTTTTGATTTTTCAAATACTATTCTCGCACAGCGTTGGTTTTATCATTATTTTTGCTGACCTAAGATTAAACAAATGAAAGTTGCAGTTGTCGGCGTCACAGGTATGGTTGGTGAAATCATGCGAAATGTTCTTGAAGAGAGAAACTTCCCCATTAAAGAATTCCTTCCTGTCGCTTCGGCGCGTTCAGTAGGTAAAACAATTGCCTTTAAAGGAAAATACTACACTGTGATTGGTCTAGAAGATGCTGTTGCGCAAGCCCCCGACTTTGCCTTGTTTTCGGCTGGTGGACAAACATCACTTGATTGGGCGCCAAAATTTGCAGCTGTGGGCACCACTGTTATTGACAATTCCTCTGCCTGGAGAATGCACCCAGATCACAAGCTTATCGTTCCAGAAATTAATGCAGATCAACTCACCCCTGATGACAAAATCATCGCCAATCCCAACTGTTCTACGATTCAAATGGTGATGGCTCTAGCCCCTATACACAAGCGATATGGCATTGAGCGAGTTGTTGTTTCAACCTATCAATCGATCACTGGTACAGGAGTCAAAGCAGTACAACAATTGGAAAACGAATACGAGGGGGTTGATGGCGAAAAGGCTTATCCCCATCCTATTCATCGCAATGCACTCCCACACTGTGATGTTTTTCTGGACAATGGATATACCAAAGAGGAAATGAAATTGGTCAATGAAACACACAAAATTTTGGACCCCAATATCAAAGTGACTGCAACAGCTGTGCGTATTCCTGTGGTCGGAGGTCATAGCGAATCGGTCAACCTAACCCTTTCTCAAGTAGCAGACTTGGATGAGGTTCGAGAGCTTCTCAACAATACTCCGGGAGTGTTGGTGATTGATGATCTAGACAACAATGGCTACCCCATGCCCCTCGACGCAGAAGGAAAAGACGACGTCTTTGTCGGACGTATTCGAAAGGACGAATCTCAAGAAAAGGGGCTGAACCTATGGATTGTTGCCGATAACCTTCGCAAAGGTGCTGCGACAAATACAGTTCAAATCGCTGAATATCTCATCCAACAATCATAAATATATAGATGTAAAAAAGCCCTCAGTTGAGTACTTTTTGATTGGTTGAACTATTGCATTAAACCTGTTTCATTTCAAAGTCTTCCATAAACTTCGTTGTGTAATTTCCCGCTACATAATTAGGGTGATCCATCAACTGACGATGAAAAGGAATCGTGGTTTTAATTCCCTCAATTACAAATTCGTCGAGGGCACGTTTCATTTTATTGATTGCCTCTTCACGCGTTTGTGCAGTGGTGATCAACTTGGCAATCATAGAATCGTAATGGGGTGGAATAACATAACCCCCATACACGTGGGTGTCCAATCGAACACCATGGCCGCCAGGTGTGTGAAGGGTTTGAATGACCCCTGGAGATGGGCGAAAATCGTTAAAAGGATCTTCAGCATTGATTCGGCACTCAATCGAGTGTAGTTTTGGATAATAATCTTTACCACTTAATCGATGGCCAGCTGCGACTTTGATCTGCTCTGCAATGAGGTCATAATCGATGACTTGCTCGGTGATTGGGTGCTCGACCTGAATCCGAGTGTTCATTTCCATAAAATAGAAGTTACGATGTTTATCAACCAAAAACTCCACAGTACCTGCACCTTCATATTTGATGTATTCGGCAGCTTTCACAGCGGCTTTCCCCATGTTTTGTCTTAGCTCGTCGGTCATAAAAGGAGATGGGGTTTCCTCGGTCAATTTTTGATGACGACGCTGAACAGAGCAATCTCTTTCTGACAAGTGGCATGCATTTCCGAACGAATCCCCAACAACTTGTATTTCGATATGACGTGGTTCCTCAATCAGCTTTTCCATATACATCCCGTCGTTGCCAAAAGATGCCTTGGCTTCTTGCCTAGCGCTATCCCATGCCTTTTGAAGGTATTCTTCTGACCAAACAGCGCGCATCCCTTTTCCACCTCCACCAGCTGTTGCTTTGAGCATCACAGGGAATCCCACTTTTTTGGCCAGTTTTTTACACTGTGTAAAATCCTTGATCAGTCCATCTGAACCTGGGATAGTTGGCACTCCAGCAGCTTTCATTGTGGCCTTTGCTGTTGCCTTGTCTCCCATTTTGCTAATCATGTCTGCAGAAGCCCCTATAAACTTGATCTTATGCTCATCACAAATTTTGGAAAACTTGGCGTTTTCTGACAAAAAACCATAGCCAGGATGAATGGCATCGGCATTTGTGATTTCTGCTGCTGCAATAATGTTTGGAATTTTTAGATACGATTCCGAACTCGGAGCAGGGCCAATACAAACAGCTTCATCTGCAAACTTTACATGCAAGCTTTCTTCATCTGCTTTTGAATAAACAGCAACTGTTCCAATACCCATTTCACGGCAGGTACGAATCACTCGTAAAGCGATTTCGCCACGATTGGCGATAAGAATTTTGTTAAACATCTGTGTTTGGTTTGATGGTTAAGATGGGTCGATAACAAACAGTGGTTGATCAAACTCAACTGGTGAAGAGTCATCAACAAGAACCTTGACAATAGTCCCTGATACCTCAGACTCAATTTCATTAAACAGCTTCATCGCCTCAACCACACAAAGGACATCACCTTCATTGACTTGATCACCAGCCTCCACAAAATTAGGTTTATCGGGAGATGGCTTGCGATAAAAAGTTCCAATAATAGGTGATTTGATTGTGATGTGATTATCGTTTTCTGTCACCGCAGCTGCGGGCGCTGGTGGTGCTGTCTCTGCCGCGGGCGCTGGTGGTCGTGCCACAGGAGCTGCTGGTGTTGCGACTTCAGTCGCAGCAGGAACAGTCACAACTTGCTGCACCACATCTCCACCAGTTTTGATGGTGACTTTGGTTTCACCCATTTCAACGTGTACTTCGTTTACCCCTGATTTTGCGACAAACTTGATTAGATTTTGGATTTCTTTAAGTTCCATAATGTTTTGTTATTGTTTTATTAAGTATTATAAGCCCATTTGAGCCATGCTGCACCCCACGTGAATCCGCCTCCAAAAGCAGCAAACATAATGTTGTCTCCTTTTTGAAAGCGATGTTCAAAATCTGATAAAATCAGTGGAAGAGTTGCGGCAGTTGTATTGCCGTAAGATGATATATTGGAGAGCACTTTTTCGGGCTTGATCCCCGCGCGCTGTGCTGTAGCGTCTATGATTCTTTGGTTGGCCTGATGAGGCACAAAAAAATCAATGTCTTCTGAAACCAGTTCATTTCGTTCCATCAATTTGGTAGTTGCTTCTGACATATTAGAAACAGCAAATTTAAAAACTGTTTTACCATCTTGACGCAAAAAATGTTGCCCATTCGAAACCGTTTCTGATGATGCTGGTAGCATCGACCCTCCAGCCTCGATAAAGAGATAATCACGCCCAATTCCGTCAGAGCGGAAGTGCTCGTCCATCAGCCCAAGTCCTTCGTGGTTTGGCTCGAACAAAGCTGCCCCTGCACCATCTCCAAATATGATACAAGTAGTACGATCCTTATAGTCGATAATCGATGACATTTTATCTGCTCCAATCACCAACACACGCTGATAGCGGCCAGAACTGACATAAGCAGCAGCAGTGGACATCCCATAAAGAAAGCCAGAGCAAGCCGCTTGTAAGTCATAGCCAAAAGCAGTAGTTGCGCCAATTTCAGTTGCCACATGGGCTGCAGTCGCTGCAATCACCACATCAGGTGTTGAGGTACTAACAAGAACAAGATCAATGGTTTTTGGATCGATCGACGAACGCTCGATGAGATTTTTCGCAGCTTGAATGGCCATGAACGAAGTGGGTTTGTCTTTCAATATCCTCCGCTCGGAAATTCCTGTTCGCGAGCGAATCCACTCATCGGAAGTGTCAACCATTTTCTCTAAATCTATATTGGAGAGCACTTGATCGGGAACATAAGCTCCCACGGCTGTAATAGCTGCGATTCGTCTTTTTGTCATATGCGCTGTTTTAGTTAAAAATGACGCAAATTGGGCCGAAAATTACTAAAAATTGATCATTTTTAGCCTAAAAACTTGTTTTTTTTGTATTTTTTGAAAAATAAAAAACGCCCCGAAAGGCGTTTGATCAATAAGGTCGGTCAGCTTTTAAGCTGTTTCGGTGGTGCTGTCGATAAGCACTTTCCCTCTATAATACAATTTTCCTTCATGCCAATGCGCACGATGGTATAGATGCGACTCACCAGTTGTTGAGCAAACAGCAATCTGTGGGCTAGTGGCTTTGTAATGCGTTCGGCGTTTGTCGCGACGCGTTTTGGATATTTTTCGTTTAGGATGTGCCATACTTTACTTTTTTAATTTTTTCAATGCATCCCAACGTGGATCTGTTTCACTTTGTGATGCGTGGCTGTTCGATGAGGGCTTGAGCTGATCAAGTTTTTCGAGAACTTCTGAATTCAAACTGCCATCTTCAACGCCTGGGTGTACGCGTTTTTGTGGAACACTCAAAACCACTAACTCGTAGAGCTGATGGGTGACATTGAACTGATGTGAACCATGAGGCAATACAATCATATCATCATGGTCGTCACTGAACGCTGGCCCAAACTTAATCACCATTTGAAAGTGGTTGGACACCGCCAAATCAAAAGGCTCATTGGTCAAATCGCAGTTTACATTCACATGGCCTTCCAATGAAAATTCGGCTTCCATTAGTGTGGGCTTCTTGTAAAGGTTTACCACTGCTTTGGCTGCAACAGCGTTGAATTCTTCATTGTCGAAAGTCTCAAAGAACGGTTCCGTCAGTTGAAATTCAAAGGTGTGAACGCCATCTTTAAGTCCTGAAAACTGAATGTCAAAATCTGCGTTCGCTTCCATTTTATCTCAACATTACGGTCGCCAAAGATAACAAAAAACACTCAATGGCAAACCCCTTGTTGGCATCTTGCTGTTGAGAAGGATTTTTTGATCGATTTTTAGGCTCGTCTCTCGACAATTTCGATGGCAACTTTTACTGCTTGTGCAAAGGATTCAGGGTCTGCTACTCCTTTTCCAGCAATCGCAAAAGCTGTTCCATGGTCGGGTGAAGTGCGCACCACTGACAAGCCAGCTGTAAAATTAACCCCTTGCCCAAAGGATAGGGTTTTGAATGGGATCAAGCCTTGATCGTGATACATCGCTAAAATGGCATCATAGTTTTTATATGATTTCGATCCAAAAAAAGCATCTGCAGAGAATGGCCCATTGACTTCTGCTTTGACAACATCTGTGCTTTGCAGCAAAGGTACTAGGGTTTTTATTTCCTCCTTGCCAATGACTCCCATATCACCTGCATGGGGGTTTAGTCCCAGTACAGCAATACGGGGGTTTGTGATGCCAAAATCCTGCTGAAGTGAATGGGCCACTGCTTTGAGTTTGCTTTCAATTCGATCGGCAGTGATGTGCATGGCGATGTCTTTGACAGGAACATGATCTGTCACCAACGCAACTCGGAGATCGGCATGCATCAAAAACATCAATGCTTGACCATTAAATTCTTGCGCCAAAAAGTCGGTATGTCCTGGAAAGTTAAACACCTCACTTTGAATGGCAGCCTTGTGAATGGGTGCAGTCACCAAAGCGTCGATAGTGCCCTGTTGCAAAGCCTTGCTTGCTGCATGTAATGATTTCACTGCACACTTGCCTGCTTTTGCATCCACTTTTCCATATTGGGGTTGGATCGATTCTGACCAACAGTCCACCACATTCAACACCCCTTGTTTGGGCTGGTCGTGCATTCGCTCGATGGGGTATTCCAAGCCGAA
This sequence comes from uncultured Flavobacteriaceae bacterium, assembly GCA_964008075.1. GTDB lineage: Bacteria > Bacteroidota > Bacteroidia > Flavobacteriales > Flavobacteriaceae > UBA724. The sequence continues at coordinate 147 of CAXGAP010000007.1, read as the reverse complement.
ATGGGCGGCTTGTTGATTTACAAAATCAAAATGGGCATATACGATGGGGGTACAAACCGCAAGCAATTCCGAGCCGGCAAAGGTCTTGAGGGCCACCTCGGGACCAATCCCGTTTGGATCGCCAATCGATATGCCAATGGTCATGCT
>CAXGAP010000006.1:0-46129 GCA_964008075.1 uncultured Flavobacteriaceae bacterium | reverse complement strand
TATGACCTGAGAGCTGTTCAGGCATAAATTCCATATCGACAAAATTTCCGTCAAAATCATGGGCGTAAGCATAGTTTTTGCCAAAGTCGAGGTCTTTCATCAATTGTGTGGGTGCATTTCGCAAGGGTAGGGGCACCTCCAAATCTCCAGTTTCTGAGACAAGTTTTTGGGCTTTTGAAATCGCCTGATAACTGCTATTGCTTTTCGGAGAGCTTGCAAGATAAATAGCACATTGACTTATTATGATTCGAGCCTCTGGCATTCCGATTGTGTGAATTGCCTGAAAACAACTTTGTGCCATAATAAGTGCTGTTGGATTGGCATTTCCAATGTCTTCACTGGCAAGAATAACCATACGGCGTGCAATAAATTTGATTTCTTCACCTCCTTCAAGCATCCGAGCCAGCCAATACATTGCAGCATTTGGGTCACTCCCACGTATAGATTTTATAAAGGCAGAAATGATATCATAATGTTGTTCCCCATCTTTGTTATATTGGGCTGTATTTTGTTGTGCAATTTGGGCAACAAAGGTATTTTCAATGATAACTTTATCAGTTTTTTTGGCAAGCACACACAGTTCAAAAAGGTTGAGTAATCGACGTGCGTCACCACCTGAATAGCGAATAAGTGCATCCGTTTCTTTAAGAACAATGGATTTTTGTTGTAACTGTTCGTCTATCGAAATGGCTTTGTTTAGGATTGAAACGAGATGCTTTTTAGATAGTGGTTCGAGGATGTATAACTGGCATCTTGAGCGGAGGGCTGGAATGACTTCAAAACTAGGATTTTCTGTTGTTGCTCCAATGAGTGTAATCCATCCTTTTTCTACTGCTCCAAGCAAAGCGTCTTGTTGTGATTTGCTAAAGCGATGAATTTCATCGATAAATAAAACGGTTCGCTTTTGAGAGGAAAACAGACTGTCTTGACGTTTTGCCTGTTGGATGACTGCCCGTACTTCTTTAACTCCTGATTCAATTGCGCTGAGCTGCTGAAAAGGGCGATCTAATGCGATGAGTTGTGCCAAAGTGGTTTTCCCCACACCTGGTGGCCCCCAAAAGAGAAGCGAGGGGATCAGATTTTGATCTTTGTATGAAACCAAAACTCCTTTTGGACCGACCAAATGCTCTTGACCGACAAATTCATCGAGCCTCTGCGGGCGCATGCGTTCTGCAAGAGGAGAATTCATGTAATAAAGATAAGTATTTAGGACTTTAGACGTTGTCGCATGGTTTCATACAGAAACATTCCTGTAGCTACGGATACATTATAGGAGTCCATATCACCAAGAATAGGAAGCTTTGCAGTATGTGAACAAAGTTTTCTAACGCCATGTGAAACTCCTTTATCTTCAGCACCCATTATGATGGCAATCGAGCCTGTAAGGTTAAATTCAAAAAGGTTTTGCTCTGCTTTTTCATCGGCTACGATCGATTGGATATCGTAGGATTTCAGTAAGTAGAGCGCGTCTTTGAGGTGACTGACTCGACAAATGGGAACCTGAAAGACCCCACCTGCGGAAGTTTTAATCGTTTCTCCTGTGATTTGCGCCGAGCCACTGGTTGGTATCACAACAGCAGTGGATTTTGCAGCTGCTGCTGAGCGAATGATTGCGCCCATATTGCGGGTATCAGTAATCCCATCTAAAAGAACGAAGAGTCCAGCGTTTTGATGAGTCTCTACAAGATCTTCTAGTGAGTGAAATGTAATTTCGCTCAGCTGGGCGACGACTCCTTGATGGTTATGAGGTGTGAGTTTGTTGAGTTTTTGAATGGGAACATAGGAATAGGGGATTTTTGAATTTTCCAATTTGCCGATGAGTCGTACGGCATTGTTCTTGTTTATATCACGTTGAATAAAAACTTTTGAAATGGTTTTTGAAGCTTCAATTGCTTCAATGACCGCATTAGTTCCGAAAACTATCAATTTATTATTGTAAGGTTATTTTTTTACTTAGCGTGTAATTTTCAAACTCTACTGTAACAAAATAAACACCTTTTTCTAAATTATGCGTAGGGATTTGAATTAAAGGTTCATCAAACTGGTTGTGACGATAAACAACTCTGCTATTTAAATCAATTAGTTTAACTGAAACTATTCCTGCATCTTGAATTAGGGAACGTATATTTAATATTTTTGTTGCTGGTATAGGATAGATTAATAGTTTTTTATCTTCAAATTCATAGTTATTCCTACTCAGTGTTAAATTACCATTTCCCGAAATAATAAGCGAAACTTTTTGAGAAGATTCTAATGTTCCTTTGTGTGAAACGGTTATTAAATAATCACCATTTGGATTTTCGATTTCAATTTTTTCAATTACATCAACAGAATTATCATCTTTTATTGCTGGGTTAATGTAATTAGTGCTATCGAGAACCCATGGAAAAAAAGTAGAGACATTGTTTGAAATTCTTAAATCAATATCATTAACTAAGTCTTTTTCTTGATCAATCTCAGCATATGGGTCATTCCAGCTAATGGTAGTTATAAGCTTTTCATTACCATTTGATGAGAACAAAATTTCATAGGTTTCATTATTCGACAGTTCAAATTCATGAATAGTTAGAGGATTTGTTTCGTCATCAGAAATAATTTCAGCTGCTCTTTTCAAGTTGACCACTCCATATCCAGTTCTGGAATCAGGACCTATATAATTTAATTCACTGTTTCCCCATTTTAGTATATCATCAGCAGAGTGGCACAGTAATGCTTTTAATGTTGAAGATAACATATATGAGTCATGAATTGAGGAATAATGTTGCTGCAATAGTGCTGAACCACCTGTAAGAGAAGGTGAAGCAAAAGATGTTCCATTAACAATAAAATAACTATCCTTATCCTCTGAATCATCTTCATTCCACCCTGCTACTCTGTAACCTTCACCTAGTGACATTATTTCTGGTTTAATTCTCCCATCGTTAGTAGGGCCACCACTGCTGAAATCAGAAAGCGTGGTTTCAGCCCAAGGAAAATTTTGATTGTTAATACTTCCAACAGATATAGAATTTTTTGACACATTATAATCAACCATTAAATCAATTCCTTCAAGAGCCTGACCTAAAGAAGTGTAACTCTCATCTCCATCATTTCCAGAAGCCAAAATCATAGTGTAATATGGATATACATTCAGTATTTGATCGATAGTTTTAGAAATAGACGAGTAATATCCAATTGATTCTGGGGAAATAGCTAGCTCGCCATCTTCATCAAAAATTATGGTTCCATAAGAATGATTTGATAAAATAAAATCTGTATTACTTTGGAGCTGTTCATTAATTTCTTGAATATCAGCATTCCAATCGTAATAAATGAGTTTTTCCAAATTAGGTGCTAAACCACTAAAATCATGAGAAAAATCATGCCAAACTCCATTTGAAATTATACATGATACCACACTGGTAGGGTGTGAGTTTGTGATCTCTTGAGATTCATAAGGTGCGGGGGTTTCAATAATTGAAGCGCCAGTTTCGGATTTTATGAATTCAACATGATCTTTCATAATTCCATCTTCATCCCAAACCCCAACAGTAATTCCTTCTCCATAAAGATTTAGATTCAAATCTCCCCCAGCCTTCAATTCACTTGCTCTTGTAATATCGTTTGCTGACTTACCATGTCTTCTTTTAATGTACAAAGGTTCGCCAAAGTCGTTTACGTAATCAGGCCTAATTATTTCACCCGACTTATTTTTCTTTAGCAGTGGATGGTTGACTGCAACTATACTATCGATTTTTTTGTTTTGTAAGTAGTAAAAATTATTCAAGTTTGAATTTAATCTTGAAACCTTATTTTGAAAAATTTCTTTATTTGGTCTTTCTGAAGTGGAAACCTTACAGCCAACAAATATTATTAAGACACTTAATATGAGTTTAATTCTGAATGAAAATAAGTGGAAAATCATTAGTCTTTTTTATGTTTAATTTTTTATTTGATGTTATATAAATTTTCCCTTCAAGATCTATTGATAACGGATTAATTATTTGATATCCATTTTTTAAAAGACCTTTAGATAGTAATTTTGCCAGTTGTATTTTATCTGTTTTTACAACGCCCCTCATCAAATTATTTTCATCAGTGTAAACTTCGTAAAGGTATGAGGGTAAAACAATTTCTTTTGGGCCTACTACAGTATCTACATTTTTTGAGTGAATAGCTTTTAAATCGTCGATATAGAAGCTATCCCCTTGTACAATCGTATTGATTTTATACTCATCGAAAGTAATCATAGTAGTGATATTGTTTTCTTTATTTTCAGTACAACTCGTAGTTATAAGGAAAAACAAAAGAGCCCCTAAAAAAAGGGACTCTTTAAAGTATTTAATATAGTGAGTTCTCACTTTTATTTTAAATTATAAACCTTTCCATCCTGGGCCTGGTGCAGTTGCTGGATTTCCTGCTCCGTCACCACCAAACGTGTAAAATTTATCTCCTGTGATTTCTAGTTCAGTTGCTGGGACTGGGAAGTGTAAAGGAGTACCTTTTTGTAACAAATCGTGTCTTCTCATGAAATAATAGTTAGTTCCAGCAGAACCATTTAAATGCATTTCAATTGAATATTCGTACAAAAGAGCCTTGGCTATTCCAGTCGCAGTAGCGTCAGTTGTTAAACCAGCAGTACCTCTAGCTGATGCATCTAAAGTTGCCTTTGCACCACTAAGATCACCTTTCTTTAATTGAGCTTCAGCTTTTAAAAGATGTAATTCTGCTAAAGGGAAAAGATTTAAAGAAGCACCATCAAAGTTTCTGTCATTTCCAGTAAAAAACCTAACATTTCTAGTATTTGAAAATAGATGTCTACCACGGGCTGGATTTAAATAACCAAAGTCAGCCGTATGAGCAAAATAATTTTCAATTCTTGGATCGGATGTATTAGAAATTGCACCAAGGATTACTGACTCGTCAGTTGGATAATCCATAGGCTGAGTGGTAGCATCACCCTCGGCTAAATATGCAATTTTTTGGTCTACAGGAAGGTAAGCAGCACCCGTACCTAATGTGTAGGTAGCCCAGTCTTGGTAATTATTAAATATAATTCCATTCTTTGCACCGGGATCAAAGTCAGCAGATATTCCACTTGCGATATGAGTAAGAACCTTATCGTAATCGACAGATTCAGCATTTGTTCTGGCAGCTCCCATTAAAAACTTAGCAGCATAAGAGTGTGCAACTGATACAAGTTCACTATTACTTACTGTTCCACCATCATAAACTCTTAGTGATACAGAAGATCCAGCAAGAGTCGCTGCCTTTTCTAAGTCAGAGACTGCATAATTAATAATATCAGTGTAACCTTCAAATTCAAGAGATGCAAGGTCTGAATCTTGTGTAACTCTGTATGCCTGATCATAAACAAGGCCAATGAAACCCAAAGATATTCCACGAACGAAATATGCAGCAACCTCTTTCTCTAGAGTTTTGTCAACTCCACCAACCATTAGCTTTTTACCACCATCAATGAGACTTAAAACAGAATTAGCATTATATATGTAAGAGTTAAAGCTGTTCCATGGTGCCGAAATAGGATATAAATCACTATTAGTTGGATTATTGTTCAGCGGCCTTCTTGGCTGGTCTGTAAATCCCCAAAAATCAAGATATGCATTTGTTGATGTAATTTGATCAGCTAGTCCATCATAATGCACACCCCAAAGCGTAATTGTTGTTCCTAACATATCAGTAACAGAACCATCAATTAATGATACGATGTCACTGTCTTGTGCTAGAGCACGATCTTTATCAGGCGCATTTTGATTTTCAACTTCAAAATCCTCACATGATATTGTGAAAACGAGTAGAAGTGTAAAAGTAAGTATTCTACTATAAAATTTGATTGAATTCATAATTAAAAATTAATTGTTACTGTTGTTAAAAATGTACTGAAATTAGGATAAGAGTATTCATCTAACCTAAAGTTTGTTGGGTTTGTGCTAATTGCAACTTCAGGATCCCAACCTGTATAATCTGTAATAGTTAATAAATTTATACCAGAAACTTTGAGACCAATTCTATCGATAAAATCTACAGGATTATTAATATCATAAGAAAGAGCAACTTCTCTTAATTTCATGTAGGTACCATCTTCAACAAAGTGAGAATTTGGCCTAGACTGATAATAAAGATTCTGAGCATAGTTCTGATCTTTGCTTAATGAAGCATATTCTGGCAAATCGCCATGACGTACATTGTAATACATGAGCTGACGTGTGTAATTATATATGTCACCTCCATGTTGATAGTCAATCAACATATACAAACCAAAGTCATTGTACTTGAAGTTAGTTGAAAAACCAACATTGAAATCAGGATTTGTGTTACCAATTTCACTTACGAGATCTTGAGAATTTTCTGAGTCATACAATACTAATGGAGATTCAGCGGAAGTACCAATATCAGCTGTGTGAACAACATATCCGTGCTCATTGATTGAGTACGCGTCTGTACCATGCTGACCTCCAGCCAATGCATTACTCGCAGCATTATTCATAACAACACCATCAGTAACAGTTAAATCACTAAGAGAAGTGGCATATTGATAACCATACATAGTACCGTAGGGTTTTCCTGCTTCAACTCTGAATATGTCAACTGCACCAAGACCACTTCTTGTATATGCCGGTACATCTCCAAGGTTTGTAATTTCCTGTGTACCAGTATCAAAGTTTAAATTAAATGATAAACGCATGTCATTTTTATTCATTAATTCACCGCCCAAAGAAGCTTCAATATATTTAGTGTTAATTTCACCAATGTTTTGAAATTGAGCAGAATAACCTGCGACACCACTGAGTGGAACTAAGATAACATCATCTTTTACATTTGTATCTGAATAAGTTAGCTCAAAATTAAAATTATTTTTGTATTGCAAATTAATTCCAACTTCAGTTTCTGCCACAACAGAGGGTAGCAAATTTTTGTTTCCAAGAATCCCAGGACTAATTCCAGAAGCTGTTACCGAAAATGTTTCGTATTGAGCATAAAAAGATGGATTAGAACCTGAAGTACCATAAGATGCTCTAATTTTCATTTCGTTAATATCACCAAGATCAAAATCTTCTGAGATTCTGTATGTTAATGATCCTCTTCCGTAAACTCTAGATCTTTCATCTTCACCATACAGGGATGATTCATCATTTTTGATTAATGCATCTAAAATTAGTTTATCCTTATAATCAATTAAACTATTAACAGATAAACTTCTTTGAACAGTCTCTCTTCTTTCAGAGCTTAATGACTGATTTTCCTTAACAGTATTTTCGACGTTGATCACTCCTTTAGCAATAAATTCATAACCACTTGCTACAAGAGATTCGTAAGATGATTTTAAATAATTAGCTGATCCAACTAGATCTACACTTAAGTCCTGTGTATCTACTAGAGTATACCTAATATTAGCATTAGTAGTTGCAAGTGAATATTGATCGGCACTTTCTGTAATACTACCATCATTTAAAGTTGCACTTGGAGTGGTTGTCTGAAAACCGTCAGGATAATAAACAATTGATTTATTATTTCTTTTGTCAATGGATTGTACAAAATCAAATGACAAATCATCTGAAAATTTATGGTTAAGTCTCAAACCCCCAACAAGTCTTGATTCATCAAATCCAAAGTTGATCTGTTGTGTGAAATAGTTTGGGTTTTGGAAATTTGCACCCTGTACAGAGTATCCAGATGGTGTAGCTTTGTATTGACCATTTTCATCCTTTTCATTCAGATTGATGAAGGGCTCAGCGATAAGTGCTGAGTAGAAAGCATTAGTACCTCCTTGTCCTTGTTCATCTAGACTAAATCCTTTTGATCTGTAGCTTGCAGCAGAAACATCAAGGGATGTTTCATCAGAAATATCTGTCTGGAAGTTTGTTCTAAAACTTGTTCTAGAGTAAGTAGGTACATTTTCAAGTATACCACTTTGCTCTAAGTTTTGGAAAGATACATAATAGTTAGAATTTTCACCGCCTCCACGTACAGAAGCTGTTACAGTTTGGTTAGGCTGTGAAGTGTAAATATCTGTAGCGTCATAAGTTTGTGATAAATATGGGTTATCAAAGAGCGTGACTCCATTAGCGTCAGTATCTAAAACCCTATTTCCACCTGAAAGTAAAAACCCAAAGTTAGAAGTATCTGGTGTTGAGGGATCATTATCCCAGTCACCATTTCGAACACCTTCGGGGTCATTTTTGTACATATGACTATTGGCAGTAGGGTAATCACTATTTAATGAAGATGAACTGTATTCATATGAAATAGTAACTTTAGGAGACTGGTTTCTATCACCTTTCTTTGTAATAATATTAATAGCACCATTACCAGCGAGTGAGCCATAGATAGCTGAACCAGCGGAACCTTTAACTACCTCTATAGATTGCACATCTTCAACAGGAATATCACTCAGTCTAGTGCCATTTGATGGGATACCATCAATCAAAATTAATGGAGATTGGCTGCCACTAATTGAGGTTGAACCTCTCAAACGAATTGAAGCAGTCGAAGATGGATTTCCAGAGGGCTGAACAATTCTCACACCCGAAATTTTACCTCTAAGTGCATTTGCTACATCACTTCCAGGAACTGTTTGAAGTTCTTCACCACTAACTTTTCCAAGGGAAAAACCAAGTTTCTTAACACTTGTTCCAACGGAAACACCAGTGACAACTACTTCATCAAGCTTGGTTGATGAAGTCAGCGTAACATTTAAGGACATAGAGGTCACTTCAATGGAACTCTGATTGTAACCAACGTAACTAACCGTAAGTTCTTCACCAAGTTCTGCATTGATTGTAAAATTACCATCAAAATCAGAAGTTGTTGCATTTGAATTATTTTCATTTAAAATGGTAGCTCCAGGAATTGGTGCACCAGATTCGTCTGTTACGGTTCCTGTTACGGATTGCTGTGCGAAAGCGACAACACCTAATAAGAATAGTAATGACGTTAATATTAGATTTAATTTAGTTTTCATATGTTTTATAATTATAGGAATAGGCAAATATGTTAACTTTTTGTTAATAAAACAAACATTTGTTTAAATTTTAAAAATTTATCTGAAACGAATTTTTTTCTACAATACAAAAAATTGGCAATCATGTTTTTTTTTAATTAAAAATTAATACTACATTTGCAGCCCTTAAAATAAGGGAAGAAACTAATTAGTAGTATGCCAACAATCTCGCAACTCGTTCGTAAAGGAAGAACAGATCTTTCAAAAAAGAGTAAATCTGCGGCACTTGATGCTTGCCCACAAAGACGTGGGGTTTGCACTCGTGTGTATACGACAACTCCGAAAAAGCCTAATTCCGCCATGCGTAAGGTGGCTCGTGTCAGACTAACCAATGGCAATGAGGTTAATGCCTACATCCCCGGAGAAGGACACAACCTTCAAGAACACTCGATTGTTCTCGTACGTGGAGGTCGTGTGAAGGATTTACCAGGTGTTCGCTACCACATTGTTCGTGGAGCACTAGACACTGCTGGGGTTGAGGGACGACTACAACGACGTTCGAAATACGGCGCCAAACGACCAAAAAAATAAAGAATTTGTAGAACAATGACGTTCAAGCTTGCTTGAACCACTCAATTTTGAGACATGAGAAAAAGATCGGCGAAAAAACGCCCTTTGTTACCAGACCCACGCTTCAATGACCAACTTGTCACAAGATTTGTAAATAATCTGATGTGGAGCGGCAAAAAATCAATCGCATTTAAAATATTCTATAACGCTATAGACATCGTTGATGAGAAAAAACAGGACGATGATAAATCAGCGTTAGAAATTTGGAAAGAAGCTTTGACCAATGTTATGCCACACGTCGAAGTACGTAGTCGTCGTATTGGTGGAGCAACCTTTCAAATTCCAAACCCTATCCGCCCAGATCGCAAAATATCAACCGCTATGAAGTGGTTAATTTCCTTCTCACGAAAGCGCAACGAAAAATCAATGGCTCAAAAGCTTGCTGCCGAAATTCTCGCTGCCTCAAAAGAAGAAGGTGCGTCTGTAAAAAAACGTATTGATACACACAAAATGGCCGAAGCTAACAAAGCATTTTCTCACTTTAGGTTTTAACATACATAATAATGTCAAGAGATTTAAAATTTACGAGAAACATTGGAATTGCTGCCCACATTGATGCTGGGAAGACAACGACAACCGAGCGTATTTTATATTATACAGGTGTCAGTCACAAAATAGGTGAAGTTCACGATGGAGCTGCTACCATGGACTGGATGGAGCAAGAACAAGAACGTGGAATCACAATCACCTCTGCTGCAACTACCTGCGAATGGACTTTTCCAACCGACCAAGGAAAACCAATTGACGGAGCGAAGGGATATCACTTTAATATTATTGATACTCCTGGTCACGTTGACTTTACTGTTGAGGTCAATCGTTCACTTCGAGTACTCGATGGACTTGTCTTTTTGTTTTCAGCAGTTGATGGTGTAGAGCCGCAATCTGAAACCAACTGGCGATTGGCTGACAACTATAAAGTACCAAGAATGGGCTTTGTTAATAAAATGGATCGCCAGGGAGCCAATTTTCTTAATGTTTGTACGCAAGTTCGGGAAATGCTCAAATCTAATGCAGTACCGATTGTATTGCCTATAGGCGATGAAGATAACTTTAAAGGCTGTGTTGATCTTGTAAAAAATCGTGCCATCATATGGCATGAAGAAAATATGGGTGCAACATTTGATGTTGTTGATATTCCCGAAGACATGAAGGATGAAGTCGAAAAATTCCGTGGCGAACTTATCGAAGCTGTGGCTGAATATGACGAAAATCTTCTTGAAAAATATTTCGAAGATCCTGAAACCATTTCTGAAGATGAGGTTCACAATGCACTTCGTGCTGCAACCCAGGATATGAGTATTATTCCTATGATTTGTGGTTCTGCTTTCAAAAACAAAGGTGTTCAGTTTTTATTGGATGCTGTTTGTCGTTATTTGCCTTCGCCTGAAGACAAAGATGCGATTGAGGGTACAAATCCTGATACAGATGAAGTTACCTCACGAAAACCAACAGTATCTGACCCATTTTCGGCTTTAGCATTCAAAATCGCGACAGACCCTTACGTTGGACGTTTGGCGTTCTTTAGAGCTTATTCGGGTCGTTTAGACGCTGGTTCATATGTGCTAAACACTCGTTCAGGAAACAAAGAAAGAATATCTCGTATCTATCAAATGCACGCCAACAAACAAAATGCCATTGATTTTATTGAAGCGGGAGATATTGGTGCTGCTGTTGGATTTAAAGATATTAAAACTGGTGATACGCTTTGTGCAGAAAAAAGTCCTATTGTTTTAGAAAGTATGGACTTTCCAGATCCTGTTATAGGTATTGCAGTTGAACCAAAAACAAAATCTGATGTCGATAAATTGGGTATGGCACTTGGTAAACTCGCTGAGGAAGACCCAACCTTCCAAGTTAAAACGGATGAGGCATCTGGGCAAACGATTATCAGTGGTATGGGTGAGCTTCACCTCGATATTATTGTTGATCGTTTACGTCGTGAGTTTAAAGTCGATGTCAACCAAGGTCAGCCTCAAGTGGAATACAAGGAAGCGATTACCCAGCTAGCTGACCACAGAGAAGTTTATAAAAAGCAGACAGGTGGACGTGGTAAGTTTGCCGACATTGTGTTTACGATAGAGCCTGCAGAAGAAGGTAAGCAAGGTCTTGAGTTCGTCAATGAAATTAAAGGTGGCAATGTCCCAAGAGAATACATTCCATCTGTAGAAAAAGGATTCAAGGATGCCATGCATAATGGCCCATTGGCAGGATTCGAGATTGACGCAATGAAAGTAGTTCTTAAAGACGGATCCTTTCACCCTGTTGACTCTGATTCATTGTCATTTGAGTTGGCAGCAAAGCTTGGTTACAAAGAAGCAGCCAGAGCTGCTGGAGCAGTCATTATGGAGCCAATGATGAAACTTGAGGTGTTAACACCTGAAGAAAATATGGGAGACATTGTCGGAGACCTCAATCGTCGTCGCGGGCAAGTCAATAGTATGGACGATCGTGCAGGTTCAAAAGTGGTAAAAGCAATTGTTCCTCTTTCAGAAATGTTTGGATATGTTACCTCATTGCGAACATTATCATCTGGACGCGCAACATCAACGATGGAGTTTTCGCATTATGCAGAGACGCCTAAAAATATCTCAGAGGAAGTAATCTCCGCAACAGTCGGATAAAGAATTGAAAAACAATGAGTCAAAAAATTAGAATTAAGCTCAAATCCTACGATTACAATCTGGTTGATAAATCAGCTGAGAAAATCGTAAAGACAGTAAAGACTACAGGAGCTGTGGTTACAGGACCAATTCCACTTCCAACACATAAAAAGATTTTTACTGTGTTGCGTTCACCACACGTGAACAAGAAGTCGCGCGAACAGTTTCAGTTGAGCTCATACAAACGTCTATTGGACATTTACAGCTCGTCTTCTAAAACTATTGATGCGTTGATGAAATTAGAGCTTCCGAGCGGAGTTGAAGTTGAAATTAAAGTATAATTGGATTCTCATTAGGGAATAACTAAATAAACCAATATGTCAGGGTTAATTGGAAAAAAAATCGGCATGACGAGCATCTTTGACGAGAATGGTAAAAACTTACCATGTACTGTCATTCAAGCTGGGCCTTGTGTAGTGACGCAAGTACGCACACAAGATTTGGATGGATATGATGCATTGCAACTTGGGTTTGATGATAAGTCAAAAAAGAGCAGCAACAAAGCCGCTGAGGGTCACTTTAAAAAAGCTAACACTTCTACCAAACGAAAGTTGGTTGAATTTAAAGGCTTTGATACAGAACACAAACTTGGAGATACTATCGGAGTTGATTTATTCAACGAAGGTGAGTTTGTTGACATTACCGGAACTTCTAAAGGGAAAGGTTTTCAGGGAGTCGTGAAGCGTCATGGTTTTAGTGGAGTTGGTCAAGCAACACATGGTCAGCACAATCGACTGCGTGCTCCTGGATCCATTGGTGCGGCATCATACCCAGCACGTGTTTTTAAAGGGATGCGAATGGGAGGCCGTATGGGTAATGAAAGGGTTACTGTTCAAAATCTTAGAGTTTTGAAAGTGGTTCCTGAGAAAAATTTATTAGTTGTGAAGGGATGCGTTCCTGGACACAAAAATGGTTACATCTTAATATCGAAATGATGAAGGTATCGGTAGTAAATCAAAAAGGTAAAGATACAGGAAGACAAGTTGACTTGTCTAAAGATGTATTTGAAGTTAACCCAAATGAGCATGCTCTTTATTTGGATGTAAAACAATATCTAGCGCATCAGCGACAGGGTACACACAAAACCAAGGAGCGAGCAGAGATTAAGGGTAGTACTCGCAAAATCAAAAAACAAAAAGGAACTGGCACAGCTCGAGCAGGAAGTATCAAAAACCCATTGTTTAGAAGTGGTGGACGAATTTTTGGTCCTCGTGTTCGTTCTTACAATCAAAAAGTAAATAAGAACGTCAAGAGATTGGCAAGAAAGTCTGCCTTAAGTTTAAAGGCAAAAAACAAATCTTTAACTGTAGTTGAGGATTTTGATTTTGATACGCCAAAAACTAAGTCATTTATAGCACTGTTGAATGCACTTGGAGTTTCTGATAAAAAATCATTGTTAGTTCTAGGTTCATCAGCAAAAAACGTGTATTTGTCAGCTCGTAATTTGAAAAGTGCAGATGTTGTGAATGATGCAGAATTGAGCACTTATAAAATTGTCAATACACAGCATTTGATTTTGGCAGAAAGCGCTGTGAATTCAATCATTTCTAATTTGAATAAAAAATAAGAACTCATGAGCATATTGATCAAACCTATCGTAACAGAAAAAACAACAAGTGAAAGTGAGTTGAGAAATCGCTACACGTTTTTGGTAAATCCAAAAGCAAACAAAGTAGAGATCAAAAAAGCAGTTGAGTCCACATATGGCGTAACTGTTGACAAAGTAAGAACACTGATTTATGGACCAGAGAGAAGAACTCGCTTCAATAAAAACGGTATTCAGTATGGAAAAACCAATGCAACCAAGCGTGCGTTAGTACAGGTTGCAGAGGGGGATCAAATAGATTTTTATAGTAATTTATAATCAAATAGGATGTCAGTTAGAAAACTTAAACCTATAACTCCTGGACAGCGCGGTAGAGTGGTCAATGGTTACGACGCCATCACCACTGATAAGCCGGAGAAAAGTTTGCTTGCTCCGAAAAAACGTTCAGGTGGTCGCAATAACAGCGGTCGAATGACTGTACGCTACAGAGGCGGGGGGCACAAAAAACGCTACCGTATGATCGACTTCAAGCGCAATCGCTTTGACAGTCCTGCTGAGGTATTGAGCATAGAGTACGATCCCAACCGATCGGCTTTTATTGCCTTAACTCAGTACAAAGACGGTGAAAAAAGATATATTATTGCACAAAACGGATTGAAAGTAGGCCAAAAGGTTGTTTCGGGCGAGAAAGTTGCAACCGAAATTGGGAATGCAATGGTACTGTCTAACATCCCTTTAGGCACAATAATTTCATGTATTGAGCTTCATCCTGGCCGAGGAGCAACATTGGCTAGAAGTGCTGGTTCTTTCGCACAGTTGATGGCTCGTGAGGGTAAGTTTGCAACTATTAAACTACCATCAGGAGAAACACGCTTAATCCTCACGAACTGTATGGCAACGATTGGAGCAGTTTCCAACTCCGACCACCAGTTACTCGTTTCTGGAAAAGCGGGTCGCACTCGTTGGTTGGGCCGACGTCCGAGAACTCGTCCTGTAGCAATGAACCCTGTTGATCACCCAATGGGTGGTGGTGAAGGACGTGCTTCCGGTGGGCATCCTCGTTCGAGAAATGGGATTCCTGCAAAAGGGTATCGTACGCGAAATAAGACAAAAGCGTCGAACAGATATATTGTTGAACGTAGAAGAAAATAAAGTATGGCTAGATCATTAAAAAAAGGACCTTACGTACACTACAGCTTGGTAAAAAAGCTACAGGCAAACCTGGATTCTGGTAAAAAGAATGTGATAAAAACTTGGTCACGTGCATCGATGATCACACCAGATTTTGTTGGTCAAACAATAGGTGTTCACAATGGTAAGCAATTTATTCCTGTGTATATTACTGAAAATATGGTGGGTCACAAGTTGGGTGAATTTTCACTAACGCGCAATTTTAGAGGCCATGCAGGAGCAAAAAATAAAGGTAAAAAATAACTATGGGAGTTCGTAAACGCAAATCTGCAGAAGAATTTAAAGAGTCACGCAAACACATTGCGTTTGCTAAGCTCAACAACTGCCCAACATCTCCTCGAAAGATGCGCCTCATGGCAGATCTTATTCGTGGTGAAGCTGTTGATAATGCCCTTTCTATTCTCCGATTCAGTGCAAAAGAATCTTCAGTTCGATTGGAGAAACTGTTATTATCAGCAGTTGCCAACTGGCAAGCAAAAAATGAAGACGGCAATTTGGAAAAAGCCGGCTTATTTGTAAAAGAAATCCGTGTAGACAGTGCACGTATGCTCAAACGATTACGTCCGGCACCTCAGGGTCGTGCGCATCGAATTCGTAAACGCTCAAACCATGTGACATTGGTATTAGGGTCTAAAGATAATTCTCAAAGCTAAATAAGACTATGGGTCAAAAAACAAATCCAATAGGTAATCGAATAGGAATCATCCGCGGATGGGAGTCCAACTGGTTCGGTGGAAGAGATTATGGCGATAAATTGTCTGAAGACGACAAAATTCGCCGTTATGCTCATGTTCGTCTTGCCAAAGCAAGTGTTTCTAGAATTTTTATTGAAAGAACACTAAAGCTTGTGACGGTAACGATTACGACTGCTCGCCCTGGTATCATCATCGGTAAAGGCGGATCAGAAGTCGATCGCCTAAAAGAAGAGCTAAAGAAAATTACGGGTAAAGAGGTTCAGCTCAACATCTTTGAGATCAAACGTCCTGAGCTCGAAGCCCAGCTCGTTGCTGCGAGTATTGCACGCCAAATCGAAAGTCGAATTTCGTATCGTCGAGCAATAAAAATGGCGATTGCTGCTTCCATGCGTATGAATGCAGAGGGTATTAAAGTTCAGATTTCTGGTCGTTTGAATGGTGCCGAAATGGCACGATCTGAAAGCTACAAAGATGGACGAATTCCACTATCAACATTCCGAGCTGATATTGATTATGCTTTAGTTGAAGCAAAAACTACTTATGGTCGTATTGGTATCAAGGTGTGGATTATGAAAGGGGAAGTATATGGAAAGCGCGAGCTATCTCCGCTAGTTGGGATGAGCTTAAACGCCACAAAAGGTAAAAACGATAAACGATCTGGCCGAGGCGGCAGAAGAAGAAAGTAATGCATTATGTTATCACCTAAGAAAACAAAATTTAGAAAAATGCAGAAGGGCCGTATGAAAGGCCTGTCTCAGCGTGGACATCGGTTATCGAATGGTATGTTTGGTGTCAAAGCGCTTGATTCTGTGTTTATTACCTCTCGTCAAATTGAAGCTGCTCGTATTGCAGCGACCCGTTATATGAAGAGAGAGGGACAATTGTGGATTAAAATTTTCCCAGACAAGCCCATAACTAAAAAGCCATTGGAGGTTCGTATGGGTAAAGGAAAGGGGGCTTTGGATCACTACGTTGCAGTGGTGAAACCAGGGCGTATATTATTTGAGATTTCAGGTGTGCCGATTGATGTTGCAAAGGAAGCTTTGCGTTTGGCATCTCAAAAACTACCTGTTAAAACAAAATTTGTAATTGCGCGTGATTACGCTGCTTAATAGTTAAAAAATGAAGCAAAAAGAAGTCAACACAATGACATTGGATGAGCTGCAAGACAAATTGGCTCAGATGCAAAAAAGCTATAAAGAAGCAAAGTTTACACATGCGCTTTCTAATTTGGAAAATCCTTTGCAGTTGCGTACGCAACGAAGAGTAATCGCAAGATTACAAACAGAATTGAATCGACGTAAAACGCAAGAGGTCTAAGCTTATGGAAACAAGAAATTTAAGAAAAGAACGGATTGGTGTAGTGACGAGCGACAAGATGCAAAAATCTATTGTTGTGAGTGAGGTCAAGCGTGTAAAGCACCCTATGTATGGAAAGTTTGTTTTAAAAACAAAGAAGTACGTAGCGCATGACGAGAAAAACGATTGTAAAGTAGGCGATACCGTTCGCATTATGGAAACGCGTCCACTTAGTGCTTCAAAGTGTTGGAGATTGGTGGAAATCATTGAAAGAGCAAAATAATGGTACAACAAGAATCAAGACTTAAAGTTGCTGATAACACTGGTGCCAGAGAGGTTCTCACAATTCGTGTCCTCGGGGGCACCAAACGCAGATACGCATCGATTGGTGATAAAATAGTCGTCTCTGTGAAAGATGCAACTCCAAATGGTACTGCTAAAAAAGGGCAAGTGTCAACTGCGGTAGTTGTCCGGACAAAGAAAGAAATTCGTCGTCCAGATGGATCGTATATCCGTTTTGATGAGAATGCTTGCGTATTGCTTGACCCAGCCGGCGAAATGCTTGGGACTCGAGTTTTTGGCCCAGTCGCCCGAGAGTTACGCGATAAGAAGTTTATGAAAATTATATCCTTAGCACCTGAGGTTTTATAAGTCGAAATATGAAAAAATTAAAAATTAAAACGGGAGATACAGTGCGCGTCATAGCTGGTGATCACAAGGGTTCTGAAGGTAAGATCCTCAAGTTGCTTAAGAGTAAAGACAAAGCTATTGTTGAAGGGATTAATGTGATCAAGCGTCACACCAAACCGAATGCTCAAAACCCTCAAGGAGGTATCGTAGAAAAAGAATCAGCGATCCACGTTTCTAACCTTTCGTTGCTGACACCCAATGGTGAAACAACACGTGTTGGTTACCAAATGAGTGGAGAATCCAAGGAGCGTATTTCACGTAAAACAAAAGAAGTAATCTAATGGTACCTAGACTAAAAGAAGAGTATAACCAACGAGTTATTGGTGCGATGGCTGAAGAATTTAGTTATCTCAACAACATGGAAGTGCCCAAGCTTCAAAAAATTGTGATCAGCCGAGGAGTTGGAGCAGCTGTTGCTGACAAAAAACTTGTTGAACACGCAATTGAAGAATTGACATTAATTTCTGGTCAAAAAGCTGTGGCAACTCTATCGAAAAAAGACGTGTCTAACTTTAAGTTGCGAAAAGGGATGCCAATTGGTGCTCGTGTCACATTGCGAGGCGATCGCATGTATGAGTTTTTAGACAGACTCGTTACTGCTGCGCTTCCACGCGTTCGTGATTTTCAAGGAATCAAGGCGAGTGGTTTTGACGGTAGAGGTAATTATAACCTTGGGATTACAGAACAAATTATTTTTCCAGAAATCGACATTGACAAAGTCGCAAAAATCGCTGGAATGGATATCACATTTGTGACGTCTGCAGAAACAGATAAAGAAGCAAAATCATTATTAGCTCATCTGGGCTTGCCTTTTAAAAACAATTAATATGGCTAAAGAATCGATGAAGGCCCGTGAGGTCAAACGTGCAAAACTCAATACGAAATACGCCGCTAAGCGCAAGGCATTGTTGGAAGCTGGTGATTACGAAGGTTTACAAAAGCTACCTAAAAACTCATCACCCGTTCGCATGCACAATCGCTGCAAGTTGACAGGTCGACCGAAAGGATATATGCGTCAGTTTGGAATTTCTAGAGTGATGTTCCGTGAAATGGCAAACAAAGGTTTAATTCCTGGTGTAAGAAAAGCCAGCTGGTAAAAAAATAGATATGAACACAGATCCAATAGCAGATTTTTTAACACGTATTCGAAACGCCAACAGCGCAGGACTTCGTGTTGTTGAAATTCCCACATCAAAACTTAAGTTAGAGATGACTAAAATTCTTTTTGATCAGGGATATATCCTAAGCTATAAGAACGAAGATAACAATGCGCAAGGAACGATTAAAATCGCTTTGAAATATGATCCGATCACTAAAGATCCTGTTATCAAAAAGCTCCAGCGTGCTAGTACACCCGGACTGCGTAAGTACACAGGATCTGTTGACATTCCACGAGTGCTCAATGGACTTGGTATTGCCATCATGTCTACGTCCAATGGAGTGATGACTGGAAAGCAAGCAAAAAGAGAAAATGTAGGTGGAGAAGTACTCTGCTACGTCTATTAAAAAAAGTAAAAAAGTACATATGTCACGAATAGGTAACAATCCGATAACAATTCCAGAAGGGGTAGTAGTTGATATTCAATCTGACGTCATTATCGTTAAAGGAAAGTTGGGAGAGCTAAGTCAGCCATATGATTCAGTTTCATTCACCCAAAAGGATTCAACATTGACAGTTAGTAGGCCATCTGAAGCAAAGCCGCAAAAAGAAAAGCATGGCTTGTATCGGGCGTTGGTAAACAATATGGTTGAGGGCGTTTCCAAAGGCTTTACCAAAGAGCTGGAACTTGTTGGTGTTGGATATCGTGCATCTAATCAAGGTCAAAAACTTGATCTTGCACTTGGTTTTTCTCACAATATTGTTTTTGAGATTCCTATTGAAGTGAAAGTAGAAACAATATCTGAAAAAGGTCAAAACCCAATCGTGAAACTCTCCTCATATGATAAACAATTGTTAGGAGCTGTTGTTGCCAAGATTCGTTCTTTCCGTAAGCCAGAACCTTACAAAGGAAAAGGAATCAAGTTTGTTGGGGAACAAATTCGTAGAAAAGCAGGTAAGTCTGCGTAATAGTAAAGTTATGAAGCAAACGAAAACACAACGAAGATTTCGCATCAAGCGCCGCTTGAAAGCTACCGTTTATGGTACGTCTGACCAGCCGCGTATGTCTGTTTTTAGAAGTAATAAAGAAATCTATGCACAAATCATCAATGATGAAACTGGAGAAACACTTGCTGCTGCATCATCTCGTGATAGTGATTTGACTGGAAAAGGATCATCCAAAACGGAACAAGCTGGTTTGGTTGGAAAGAACATAGCTCAGAAAGCATTGGCTGCTGGTGTAACAAAAATTAGGTTTGATCGAGGTGGATATCTCTACCACGGTCGAGTGAAATCACTTGCCGAAGGTGCTCGTGAGGGTGGATTAAAATTTTAATTGAAGTATGTATCAAAACTATAAAAATGTAGAATTTGTCAAGCCAGGTGGACTGGAACTTAAAGATCGTCTTGTTGGCGTTCAGCGTGTGACAAAAGTAACCAAAGGAGGTCGTACGTTTGGGTTTTCTGCTATTGTTGTCGTTGGCGATGAAAATGGTGTTGTTGGACATGGGCTTGGAAAGTCAAAAGAGGTGAGCGAAGCAATCGCGAAAGCTGTTGAAGATGCCAAGAAAAATTTGGTACGTATTCCAGTTTATAAAGGAACACTCCCTCACCAACAAAAGGGTAAGTTTGGCGGAGCCAGAGTTTACTTGCAACCTGCATCAACGGGTACAGGAGTAATTGCTGGTGGCGCAGTACGTGCAGTACTAGAAGCAGTTGGGATACAAGATGTACTTTCAAAGTCACAAGGTTCTTCCAACCCCCACAACGTTGTGAAGGCTACTTTTGATGCGCTATTACAATTGCGGAATGCAATTGTTATTGCCAAACAACGAGGGATTTCTATTGAAAAAGTATATAATGGATAGCATCATGGGAAAAATTAAAGTAACACAAACACGGAGCAACATCAAGCGACCAGAAGATCAAAAACTAACCCTTAAAGCATTGGGTTTGAAAAACATTGGTCACTCTGTTGAGCATAATGATTCTGCTGCTGTTTTAGGAATGATAGAAAAAGTGAAACACCTTGTTTCAGTAGAACAATTATAAGCCATGGAATTAGGAAATTTAAAACCCGCAAAGGGAGCTGTTAGACCTGCAAACAAAAGACTAGGTCGTGGACAAGGTTCAGGAACTGGTGGAACAGCAACACGTGGTCACAAGGGAGCAAAGTCTCGTTCGGGGTACTCTAAAAAAATCGGTTTTGAAGGAGGTCAAATGCCTTTGCAACGTCGTGTTCCCAAATTTGGATTCACTAATATTAATCGTAAAGAATATCAAGGCATTAACCTCGATAGATTACAGCAATTGGTAGACAATAAAAAAGTTAAAAAAGAAATTGCGCTCTCTCAATTTGTTGATTTAAGACTTGCAGGAAAAAATGATTTAGTCAAGATTCTAGGTCGAGGAAAATTATCAGCAGCATTGAAAATAACAGCGCACAAATTCACAGTATCTGCCAAAGCAGCAATTGAAGCTGCAGGTGGAGAAGCGATTGATGCTTAATTGATTATGAAACAATTTTTAGAAGCAATAAAGAATATTTGGAAAATTGAGGAGTTGAGAAACCGTGTGGGTCTAACTTTGGGTATACTACTTGTCTATCGTGTGGGTGCTCAAGTTGTACTTCCGGGTATTGATTCAGTTCAGCTTTCTGAGCTTGCCAACCGTACCGATGGTGGAGGTCTTTTAGGGATTTTAAACGCTTTTACAGGTGGTGCATTTGCCAATGCATCTGTATTTGCCCTTGGGATTATGCCATACATATCTGCTTCTATTGTTGTTCAATTGATGGGAATCGCTGTTCCGTATCTTCAGAAATTGCAAAAGGAAGGTGAAAGTGGTCGTAGAACAATCAATCAAATTACACGTTGGTTAACCATTGCCATCTGTGTTGTACAGGCACCAGCATATCTATATGGTTTGGGTGCTCTTGGAGTTCCTGATTCTGCATTCCTTCTTGGAAAAGGCCCCACCTTCATTATTTCCTCAGTTATCATATTGGTAACAGGAACAATATTTGCGATGTGGCTGGGTGAGAAAATTACAGATAAGGGGATTGGAAATGGCATATCATTACTGATTACAGTAGGTATCATCGCAACCATGCCTCTGTCTTTTGTACAAGAATTTGTATCACGAGTGACTGAAAACAATGGAGGTCTTATCATGATCTTGGTTGAGTTAGTCATTTGGATCATCGTCAACGGATTGTGTGTCCTTTTAGTTCTAGCTGTTCGTCAAATTCCAGTTCAGTATGCTCGTCGTACAGCAGCTGGAGGTTATGCAAAAAATCAAGGGAGTGCACGTCAATATATACCTTTAAAGCTAAATGCTTCTGGAGTGATGCCCATCATCTTTGCACAAGCAATCATGTTTGCACCAGCATACCTTGGTCAGGCAATTGGCAACAATGCAGTTGGTCAATGGATGCAGGCATCATTTTCAGATATCTTTGGCCTTTGGTATAATGTTTTGTTTGGGGTATTAATCATTGTATTTACATATTTCTATACTGCAATTACAGTTCCGACAAACAAAATGGCAGATGACCTTAAAAGAAATGGTGGATTTATTCCTGGAATACGCCCAGGAGGCGAAACAGCCGATTTTTTGGATCGAGTGATGTCACACATTACATTTCCAGGGTCGTTGTTTTTGGCAGCAATAGCTGTTTTACCCGCTGTTGCCTACCAATTATTGGGCTTACAACAAGGTTGGGCTCTTTTTTACGGAGGAACTTCATTATTGATCATGGTTGGAGTTGCAATCGATACGATTCAGCAAGTCAATGCATACTTGCTTAACCGTCATTACGACGGCTTGATGACAACGGGAAATAAAAGAAAAGGATAATCATGGCAAAGCAACCTGCGATAGAGCAAGATGGACAGATTATTGAGGCGTTATCCAACGCTATGTTTCGTGTAGAATTGGAAAACGGACACGTTGTTACGGCACACATTTCTGGTAAAATGCGTATGTATTATATTAAGCTGTTACCAGGAGATAAAGTAAAACTTGAAATGAGTCCGTATGACTTGACAAAGGCACGGATTACATATAGATACTAATTATGAAAGTAAGAGCATCATTAAAGAAAAGAAGCGCAGATTGCAAGATTGTACGTCGCAAAGGACGCTTGTATGTCATTAACAAGAAGAATCCACGATTTAAACAAAGACAAGGGTAATTATGGCAAGAATTTCAGGAGTAGATATTCCAAAACAAAAACGAGGTGAAATCGCCTTGACTTACATTTTCGGTG
Organism: uncultured Flavobacteriaceae bacterium; assembly: GCA_964008075.1. Lineage (GTDB taxonomy): Bacteria > Bacteroidota > Bacteroidia > Flavobacteriales > Flavobacteriaceae > UBA724. The sequence goes on along the minus strand of CAXGAP010000006.1, from coordinate 23,108 downwards.
TAGGTAAAAGTAGAGCACAGCAGATATTAGAAAAAGCTGGGGTGGATGTAAACAAAAAAGTTTCGGATTGGAATGATGACGAAATCGGAAGAATTCGTGACGCCGTTTCTGCATTTACCATTGAAGGAGAACTTCGATCGGAAATACAGATTAGCATTAAGAGATTAATGGACATCGGCTCATTCAGAGGAATTCGCCACAGAATTGGTCTTCCTCTACGTGGACAGAGAACAAAAAATAACTCTAGAACACGAAAAGGAAAACGTAAGACTGTTGCAAACAAAAAGAAAGTAACCAAATAATTATTGATCTATGGCGAAGACGAGTTCTAAAAAAAGAAAAGTTGTTGTGGAGTCATTCGGAGAAGCACATGTTACTGCTTCATTCAACAACATTATCATATCTCTAACCAATACCAAAGGTGAAGTAATTTCTTGGTCATCAGCAGGTAAAATGGGCTTTAGAGGTTCGAAAAAGAATACGCCTTACGCAGCTCAGCTTGCTGCAGAGGATGCCGGTAAGGTTGCATTGGAGGCGGGCTTGCGTAAAGTAAAAGTATTTGTGAAAGGTCCCGGAAATGGTCGTGAATCTGCCATTCGAACCATTCACAATTTGGGAATTGAGGTAACTGAAATCGTTGATGTTACACCACTTCCTCACAACGGATGTAGACCACCGAAAAGAAGAAGAGTATAAATAATCAAGGAGGGAATTTGTTTGACGAAGGATAGACCTTAATTCTCATTCCCCTTCACTAAATATAAACTATGGCAAGATATACTGGTCCAAAAACAAAAATAGCTCGGAAGTTTGGCGAAGCCATCTTCGGAGAGGATAAAGCTTTCGAAAAAAGAAATTATCCGCCAGGGCAACACGGAAATAATCGCCGTCGCCCAAAAAAGTCTGAATATGCTATTCAGCTGATGGAGAAACAAAAAGCAAAATTCACGTATGGGATTTTAGAACGTCAGTTCAGAAACTTGTTTAATCGTGCAAGCCGAAGCAAAGGTGTCACAGGTGAGGTGTTACTTCAGCTATGTGAATCTCGTTTAGACAACATCGTTTTTCGACTGGGATTAGCACCCACTAGAAGTGCAGCGCGACAATTGGTAAGCCACCGACACATTACCCTAAACGGATCGGTCAACAATATCTCATCAACAACCGTGAAAGAAGGCGATGTTGTAGGTGTTCGCGAAAAATCAAAATCACTAGATGTTGTAGAGCGATCGGTTGCTCAACCCAATTCCGTACAAGAATGGCTATCATTTAATGAAGCCACTTTAGAGGGTACCATGGTTTCCGTTCCTATGCGCGAGCAAATAACAGAAAATATAAAAGAACAATTGATTGTAGAACTTTATTCAAAATAAATTAGAATGGCATTATTTAATTTTCAAAAGCCCGACAAAGTAATAATGATTGAATCCACGGAGTTTGAGGGGATATTCGAGTTTCGACCTCTTGAACCTGGATATGGACTGACAGTTGGTAACGCATTACGTCGAGTGATGTTATCCTCTCTAGAGGGGTTTGCCATTACTTCCCTGCGCATCAATCAAGTTGACCACGAATTCTCTACCCTTCCTGGTATTGTTGAAGACGTTACAGAAATGATTTTGAACTTTAAGCAGGTGCGATTGAAGCAGCAAATTGATGCAGTTGATGATGAAACTGTTAGTGTTGCGATATCCAATCAAGAAAAACTCACTGCTGGTGATCTACAAAAATTCATCTCTGGTTTTCAAGTACTCAACCCAGACTTGGTGATTTGTAATATGGATAAGAGTGTAAACCTCAATTTCGAGTTTACAATTGACAAAGGAAGAGGTTATGTGCCAGCTGAGGAAAACAAAAAAGCTTCTGCACCAATTGGAACCATTGCTATTGACTCTGTTTATACGCCTATCAAGAACGTGAAATACAGTATCGAAAACTATAGAGTTGAGCAAAAAACAGATTATGAAAAGCTTATTTTCGAAATTGCTACTGATGGGTCTATTCACCCAAAAGATGCATTGACAGAAGCTGCTAAGACTTTGATCCATCACTTCATGCTGTTTTCAGATGAGCGTATAACCCTAGAGGCTGATGAAATTGCACAGGCTGAGGTTTATGATGAAGAATCGCTTCATATGCGACAGTTATTGAAAACAAAACTCATTGATATGGACCTTTCAGTTCGTGCTTTGAACTGCTTAAAAGCTGCTGAGGTTGATACACTTGGAGACTTGGTTTCATTCAACAAATCGGATCTGATGAAGTTTAGAAACTTCGGAAAAAAATCATTGACAGAACTTGAGGATTTAGTTGTTTCTAAAGGACTAAATTTTGGAATGGATTTAAGCAAATACAAATTAGATAAGGACTAACCCCCTGCAAAGAATCGTATTATGAGACATGGAAAAAAGATTGCGCATTTGGGGAGAACATCATCTCACCGCAAAGCAATGATGGCTAACATGGCATCATCATTAATTGAGCACAAGCGCATCAACACCACTGTTGCCAAAGCCAAAGCTCTCAAAAAGTTTGTCGAGCCACTGATTACAAAAGCAAAAAGTGACACGACTCACAATCGAAGAGTTGTTTTTTCAGCCCTGCGAAATAAATATGCAGTAAGTGAACTTTTTAGAGATATCGCTGATAGGGTTGCAGATCGACCAGGTGGATATACACGAATTATCAAAGTTGGAAGTCGCATGGGTGACAATGCCTCTATGGCAATGATCGAACTTGTTGATTTTAATGTTACGTATGTTACCAACAAACCTGCTAAAAAGCGATCTCGTCGTCGCCTTGTTAGTAAGAAAAAAGCTGATGCTGCTACTGTAGCTGTTGCAGCTGAAGCGAATGAAGAATTGGACGAGGATTTTGTTGATAATGAATTGACTAAAGAAGCCAATGAAGAAACACCAACAACTGACGCAGCTGTGAAAAAATCTGAGAAAGTAGAGGAAGCACCAGCGGAAGAAGTAAAATCTGAAAAGAAAGAAGGTGCTGCTAAAGATTCGTCAACGTCAGCTGATCAGACTGAACAAAATGATGAAGAATCAAAAGAGAATGCTGCAGAATAACATTGTGTAAATCTTCAAAATTTTTTAATAACTAATGAGGATAAACCATTGTGTTTATCCTTTTTTTTGTGCTATTTTTGTAGCAACAAACAACAAGATGGGTAAATACAGTCCGCGTCCAAAAGCGTTTATTCTGCTCGAAGATGGAACTGTTTTTTTCGGAAAATCTGTTGGAATAGACGGCACAGCAACTGGCGAGGTGTGTTTCAACACTGGAATGACTGGTTACCAAGAAATTTTTACAGATCCCTCATACTATGGCCAACTGATGGTTGCAACCAATGCCCATATTGGAAATTATGGTGTAAATGATGAGGAGTTTGAGTCAAATCAGATTCAAATTTCGGGCTTGATATGCAAAAACTTCAACTTTGAGCATTCACGTCCAGCAGCAGATGAGTCACTTTTTGATTTTTTTGAAAAGCAAAATCTGGTAGCCATCTCTGATGTGGATACACGTGCATTGGTAAGCTATATTAGAGACAATGGTGCTATGAATGCACTCATTTCAACCAAAGTTGACGAGATGGATAGCTTACAGCAACAACTGCAGAAAGTACCATCGATGAAAGGCCTTGAATTGGCATCGAAAGTTTCCACAACTGAACCCTATTTTGAGGGTGACCCAAATGCACCGATCAAAATTGCTGCTTTGGACTTAGGGATCAAAAAGAATATTTTGCGAAACCTAGTCGTGCGAAACGCCTACATAAAAGTATTTCCATTTGATACAAATTATGAAACAATGTCTGCTTGGAACCCTGACGGATACTTTCTTTCAAACGGTCCAGGTGACCCTGAGCCATTGACTGGCCCTATCGAAATTGCATCACAGGTTTTGGCAGCAAATAAACCCCTTTTTGGGATTTGTCTTGGTCATCAAGTCATTGCCTTATCCCAAGGAATTCCAACTTATAAAATGCGAAATGGGCATCGAGGTATAAATCATCCAATCTTAAACCTAGAAACAGGTAAAGGTGAAATCACTTCTCAAAATCATGGCTTTGCCATCGATCGAGTGGCGACTGAAAACAATAAAAATGTATCGATTACACATCTTCACTTAAACGACAATACTGTTGCTGGTATACGAGTGAATGGAAAACCCTGCTTCTCTGTTCAGTATCACCCTGAGGCAAGTCCCGGTCCACATGACTCTTCTTATCTGTTTGATCAATTTATTCAACTTATCCAAAACCAAAAAAAGTAAATTATGAGCATCATTATTGATATCCACGCAAGACAAATTTTTGACTCTCGTGGCAACCCCACTGTCGAAGTTGACGTCACAACAGAAAACGGAGTTGTTGGAAGAGCTGCTGTTCCCTCAGGAGCCTCTACAGGAGAACATGAAGCTGTTGAATTAAGAGATGGGGGTGATGCGTTTATGGGAAAAGGCGTGTTAAAAGCTGTTAAAAACGTCAATGAAATCATTGCTAAAGAGTTGATTGGGAATTCTGTCTTTGAACAAGAGGATTTAGATCAATTGATGATTGAGTTGGATGGAACACCCAACAAATCAAAACTGGGTGCGAATGCAATCCTAGGAGTCTCTTTAGCAATTGCAAAAGCCGCAGCCAACGAGTTGGGGATGCCTTTGTATCGCTATATCGGGGGAACGAATGCAAACACCCTCCCTGTTCCGATGATGAACATTATCAATGGTGGATCGCATTCCGATGCACCCATCGCATTTCAAGAGTTTATGGTGATGCCAATTCAGGCAAATTCCTTTTCTGAAGCGCTTCGTATGGGTACAGAAATTTTTCACCATTTGAAAAAAGTTTTACATCAACGCAACCTGAGTACAGCTGTTGGTGACGAAGGTGGTTTTGCACCTGCTTTGGATGGAACAGAAGATGCTCTCGACACCATATTGTTGGCCATTCAAAATGCTGGTTATAAACCAGATGAGGAAGTTCGAATTGCACTTGATTGTGCTGCTGCCGAGTTTTTTGTCGATGGGAAATATGACTATACGAAGTTTGAGGGTAAGCAAGGGAAAGTTCGATCGCCAAAAGAACAAGCAGACTACCTAGCAGAGCTATCTTCCAAATACCCCATTGTCTCGATTGAAGATGGTATGGATGAAAATGATTGGGAGGGTTGGAAATACCTCACAGAAAAAATTGGAGATAAAGTTCAGCTTGTTGGCGATGATCTATTTGTTACCAATGTCACTCGCCTTTCAAAAGGGATATATAAAAATATTGCCAATTCAATCCTTATCAAAGTCAATCAGATTGGGACTCTTTCAGAGACCATAGCAGCTGTTGAAATGGCACACCGTGCTGGTTACACTTCTGTCATGTCGCACCGAAGTGGTGAAACAGAAGACAATACCATTGCCGATCTTGCAGTGGCACTCAACACAGGTCAAATCAAAACTGGATCTGCATCGCGAAGCGATCGCATGGCAAAGTATAATCAGCTGTTACGAATTGAAGAACAACTTGCAAATGTTGCTTATTTCCCTCAAGAAAAGGCATTTAAAGTTTTTGACTAGCGAATATTAAGTCATCCCCTCGCTTTTTTGCGAATCCTATTGTATTTTTGTAAGACAAACCAAGCAGATGTCTTCAAAAATAAATTTAGAATTTAACGGAAAAGAAGTAGAACTACCAATTGTTGAAGGGAGTGAGGGTGAACACGCTATAGACGTGAAAAGCTTGCGTCAGCAATTGGGTCTGATTACACTTGATCCTGGCTATAAAAACACAGGTTCTTGCGAAAGTGGAATCACATTCTTGGATGGTGAGAAGGGCATCTTGCGCTATAGAGGGTATGAAATTGACGAATTGGCCGAAAAAGCCAACTTTCTTGAGGTTGCCTACCTTTTAATTTTTGGCGAACTGCCAACGCAAGAGCAGCATGATGCATTTTTAATCGAAATAAAAGAGGAGTCTTACGTCGATGAAGACTTAAAAAAAATATTAGAGAGTTTTCCAAAAAGTGCACATCCAATGGGTGTGCTATCTTCACTCACAAGTGGTCTAACTGCTTTCAACCCAAGCTCAGTTGATGTCAATGCAGATGATCAGATTTACAATGCAATCGTTCACCTCATGGGCAAGCTCCCAATTCTCGTTTCTTGGGTTTATCGAAAGCGTATGGGATTACCACTAAAATATGGAGATTATGCTCTTGGATATGTGGAAAACATCGCAAGGATGATGTTTCGTAAGCCCAACAAAGAATATGTTGCCAACCCAATTGTTGATAATGCACTGACGAAGTTGTTAATCCTTCATGCAGACCATGAGCAAAACTGTTCTACCTCAACTGTGCGAATTGTTGGTTCATCTCATGCTGGTCTCTTTGCCTCTGTTGCTGCAGGGATTTCAGCTTTGTGGGGACCCCTTCATGGAGGTGCGAATCAGGCTGTGGTCGAAATGCTTGAGGATATCAAGAATGATGGTGGCGATGTTCAAAAATATATCGAAAAGGCAAAAGATAAATCAGACCCTTTTCGATTGATGGGTTTTGGCCACAGAGTGTATAAAAACTTTGATCCTCGTGCAAGAATCATCAAAAAAACTGCACACGATGTTCTCAATGATTTGGGTGTTGTTGACCCTGTTTTAGATATTGCAAAAAAACTTGAGCAAACAGCGTTGGAAGATGAATACTTTGTCATGCGAAAGCTTTATCCAAATGTCGATTTTTATTCAGGGATCATTTATCGTGCGATGGGAATTCCAGTTGAAATGTATACTGTAATGTTCGCTTTAGGTCGTTTGCCTGGCTGGATTGCGCAATGGCGTGAGATGCGCAAGCGAAAGGAACCCATCGGGCGCCCTCGTCAGATTTATACAGGAGAACAAAAACGATCTTTTGTGTCAATCGATAAGCGATAAAGTATGCACATATGCTTATCCCATCAATTAGTAACGAGACAAATCAACTGCTGGGTGTACTGCTGGGTGTAGCTGATCAATGTGGATCTATTCCTACTTACGATGAGGCTTATGATCCAAAATCACGTTTACATATTAAAAAAGGAACTTATCCAAAGGAAAAAGACTTGATTCACCAACTGGATTCGGTGCAAGAGGCTTTACAAATGCACGGTGTTAATGTGCTCAGACCCAAGATTGTTCCCAATTGCAATCAAATTTTTAGTAGAGATATCGCCTTTGTAATCGATCATTATTTCTTGTTATCAAACATCTTGCCTGCTCGAGACCAAGAGATCAATGCCATTCAATTTATAATTGATCAAATACCAAGTGAAAATATTCTTTCAATTCCGAATCACGTACATGTAGAAGGGGGAGATGTGATTGTTCATAACGAGTACTTATTTGTTGGATATTACAACCAATCAGACTACGCAAACCTGGTAACTGCGCGAACAAATGCAAATGCTTTGAAGTACTTGTCTGAACAGTTTCCAGAGAAAGAGGTGATTGGATTTGAGCTTCAAAAATCCAATGATGATCCATTTGCGAATACACTTCATCTCGATTGTTGTTTTCAGCCCTTTGGAAAAAACCTTGCCATCATTTGCCCTGATGGTTTTATGCACAAAGAAGATGTTTTGTGGATTGAAAACCATTTTGGAGCAGAGAACCTATTTGTGACAGACAATCAAAGCATGTTCGAAATGCAATGCAATCTCCTGAGCATTCGCTCAGATCTTGTGATTTCAGACCCCTCATTTTTAGAGGTAAACAACTGGTTAAACAGTAAAGGTATTGAAGTGATTTCGGTTGCGTATGATCAGATTTCTAAACAAGGTGGTCTTTTTCGATGTACAACACTTCCCTTAATTCGAAAAGCATGAAGCAAACGACTGACAAGCTATTGATGATTCGCCCAGATTGCTTTTATACAAATGAACAAACAGCAACCAATAACTATTTTCAGGAACGAACGAAGGACAATAGACAATCAACAACCAAAAAAGCGCAACAAGAGTTTGACGATTTTGTTGATGTGTTGAAAGCCAATGGAGTAAAGGTATATGTTTGGCAAGACGCAAAAGAACCAATTACACCTGATGCCTTATTTCCAAACAATTGGATTTCCTTTCACAATCCCTCAACACTGATCAGCTATCCAATGTTTGCTTCAAACCGGCAGCTTGAGGTCAGTGATGCGCCAATCGAATTTTTAGCATCAAATGGGTTTTCGTTCAATAATAAAATTGATTTTACTCCACATATATCATCCAATCGATTTTTGGAGGGTACTGGAAGCATGGTGTTGGATCGAGTAAACAAAATTGCTTATTGTGCAAGATCGGAGCGTACCAACAAAGATTTAATTGGTCTTTTCTGTAAAGAAATGGGATATACATCGTTTGTGTTTTCGTCTTTTCAGACTGTGAATGGGCAACGAAAAAATATATATCACACCAATGTTATGATGAGTATTGGTCTTGATTTTGCGATGGTTTGTCTTCAGTCTATTGATGATCCTGATGAGCGAAATACACTGATTGATTATTTCAATAAAACTGGAAAAAGAATTCTAGAACTGAGTGAAGATCAGATCCAACAATTTGCAGGAAATGCATTGGAATTGAAATCCGACAATGGGGCACGTCTACTTGCCCTAAGCAGCAGAGGTTATCATGCATTGACAAGTGCCCAAGTAGAGGAATTATCAGATCAACTCAAAATTATTCATTCGCCTTTGTCTACAATCGAACAGCTTGGAGGAGGTAGTGCTCGCTGTATGATCGCAGAGATATTTATTTAGGATTTTGCATATACTTGGCCTTTTGGGCTGTAATCTTCGAAAAAAATGAATGGGTGTTTTTAGTTGCTTGAATCTCGATTTTCTGTCCTTCTGAATGGATCGAATAAGTCGTTGATTTTCCCTTAAAAATCGTAAGTTTATAAAAAGGAATAACAAGGGCGAAAGTTTCAAGTAAACTCCGAAATCGAACAATAATTCCCTTGGGTCGAATTTCGATATTACACACGTCGTGATTGTTGTCCAGTAAAAGCAGATTGGCGATTTTGGGACTGCTGCTAACAATATGTAGTTTTGGAGATCCAACCCCAGCTAACTTCAAACGTATACGAAGATTAAATGGCTTACCAACCAAATCAGTAATGACTTGCTCTTGTTTAGGATCTCGATAAGAAACATTTGTTAGCATCAAACAAAGGTAAAGGAAAGAAATTCAACCCAAAAGGACTTATCTTTGCAACAAATACAATTCATGCAATTGGTAGATCAGATTAGGCAACATGTTCAAAAATTTGCATCAGACCACCACAGTGTTCAAATTGACGCTGTTGAGGTTCAGCCTACAAAAAAAGATCACGAGGGAGATATCACTGTAGTTGTCTTTCCCCTCCTTCGTTTTATCAAATCAAATCCTACTGACTTGGCAACTGCTTTAGGAGAGTATTTGCAAAGCCAAATCGATGAGATTAAAGCATATTATGTCATTCAAGGATTTCTGAATTTGATGATTGATGATGTCCACTATCTCAGGTTTCTTTCTGATATAAAATCACCAGAATCCTTTGGTATTAAGCCAGTTACAGAAAAAAGTAAAAAGATTTTGGTTGAGTTTTCCTCTCCAAATACAAACAAACCATTACATCTAGGGCATATTCGAAACAACTTGTTGGGGGCATCTGTATCTGCGTTGCTGACAGCTGCTGGCAATCATGTGCACAAGACGCAAATAATCAACGATCGAGGGATTCACATTTGCAAATCTATGATCGCTTGGCAAAAATTTGGGAACGATGAAACGCCCCAATCTACAGGTGAAAAAGGCGATGAGTTTGTAGGACGATATTATGTTACTTTTAATTCTGAATATAACAATCAATTGGAGGAGTTGATAAATGATGGTATTGAAGAAGAAAATGCCAAAAATCAAGCTCCAATTTTGTTGGAGGCGCAAGACATGCTGCGAAAATGGGAAGCAGGAGACAAGCAGATTCATGAATTATGGTCCACAATGAATGGGTGGGTTTACGACGGCTTTGCGCAAACATACAAGCAACTAGGCGTATCTTTTGATTCTTACTACTATGAAAGTGATACGTATTTACTTGGGAAGGATATTGTTGATGAGGGCTTGTCTAAGGATGTTTTTTTCAAAAAAGAGGATGGGTCTGTCTGGTGTGATTTGAGTGATGATGGGTTGGATGAAAAACTCGTCCTTCGCGCAGACGGCACTTCTGTTTACATTACACAAGATTTGGGTACAGCAGTGTTTCGATATAAAGACCACCCAAATATGGATGGTATGGTCTATACAGTTGGCAATGAACAAGACTATCATTTCAAAGTCCTGTTTCTGATTTTGAACAAACTTGGTTATAAATGGGCTCCACAGCTACATCATTTGAGCTACGGGATGGTTGATTTACCCTCAGGAAAAATGAAGAGTCGTGAGGGTACTGTTGTAGATGCCGATGGTTTGATGGCTGAGATGAACGAAACAGCAGAGAGCATTGCCTCGTCACTTGGTAAACTCGATGGCTTAAACAGTCAAACAAAAAAGGAGTTATATCAACAGATTGGAATGGGTGCTTTAAAATACTACATATTGAAAGTTGACCCAACAAAGAGAATACTTTTTGATCCAAAAGAATCAGTTGATTTTAATGGAAACACAGGTCCTTTTATCCAATATACCTATGCTCGTATTCAATCGATTCTAAAACATGGAGATGACATTGATGCTACTTTCGCCGTTGAAATTCCCTTAGACCCAAAAGAAAAAGAATTGATAAAGTGGTTAGAGCTATATCCTCAAACGATACAAAATGCTGCTTTGCAATACAGTCCTGCACTTATTGCCAATTACACCTATGAGTTGGTCAAACGCTTCAACTCGTATTACCAAAAAGTGGTGATTTTATGTGATGAGCAGGAATTACGTCAGTTTAGAGTACGTTTGGCTAGTCAGGTTGGGTTTGTGATTAGGTCAGGCATGCAGATTCTTGGAATTCAATGCCCAAAACAGATGTAAAAAAAACCACCCGAAGGTGGTTTTTTTAGTATAATATGGTTTTGGTAATTGCTTACTTCGTTTCCTTAACGGCAGCTGCATAAACAACTAAACCAAATCCAATTTTGTTTATTGCATCACCAATATTGTAAACGACATTCATGTCAAGACCAATATTTGCCAATCCAGCATACCATAGACCTGGGTCAGCTTGTGCTGTTCCGATCATATAACCCAAAGGATAGATTGCCCAACCTACGAGAACAAACCAGAATAAAGTGTTATGTGCTTTTTCAACTGAACCTCCAGCAGACTTAGCAAGTTTTGAAAGGTCTCCATATTTGATCATGTAGACGATAGCAAAATATGCTAAACCTGAAAACAAGCCCCAAAGTGCAGCATTACCCATTCCAGCTTCACCAACATAACCAGTGATAAGCATAACAAGTGATAATACAATTAAATCACGAAGGTGCTTTGTGGTAGCTCCCGCTACTTTCAGAAGAAGATAAAACTCAACACACATCAATGGAACAGTTAAGATCCAGTCGATGTAACGAATAGAAGTGATATCCCCAGCTGAACCATCAGGTCCGAGCTCACCTCGCATGTAGTAATAGTGTACTGCAGCGATGAAAGTAATAAGTCCAGAAATTAAAATTGAATTTCTCCACTTCTTGTCAAATTGACTTAAGGACAAGAAAAAGAATGCAGACGCACCCATTAAGGCCATAGTTCCTATAAAGAAAGTAAATTCTTCAAGTCCCATGCCGCCAGCATGATGATCAATAATATATAATAAATTAGTCATAGTTCTTTTAAAATTATTGTTTAGACAAATCTAAATAAAATTAAACAAATCAGCTATATTTATTTAAAATTTTAAGGTAATTTATAAACATCATGCAAAAAATTGTTAAAAAACTTAGTGATATTAAGGTGGTTTCGACCTTTTTTTGTGTAATTGTTAGTTATTTAACAAATTCTCTAAAAATAGATTATTTGGTCATTTTTGGTGTTCTGTCCATTGGTATCATGCATGGAGCTAATGATTTAAGCCTATTGCAAAACATCCATTTTATGCGCACCAAGCTGCAGCGATTTTTAATCTATACCCTAACTGTTATTATTTTTTCCTTCGCTCTATACCATTTTCCTCTATTTGCTCTGTTGATATTTGTGTTGTTTAGTTGCTACCATTTTGGTGAACAGCAATGGATTCATAGCTTCCAAAATCAGGCTCTTTTCCCACAGCTCTTTTTCTTTCTTTATGGGGGGTTTTTGTTTTCAGTCCTCTTTTGGTCACATGCAGAGCAAACACTATATATAATTGAGGAATTGAGTGTTTTTTCTATTCATGCCCACTATTTTCAATGGTTAACTTTTCTTTTTCTTTTTTTGTGTGCCTTGTATCTTTTCTTTCAAATATCAGCAACTCGAACGCTAATGTTTGATATTTTATTCCAAACAGCTCTTTTATTGGTATTATTTTGGACCACCAACCTTATCGTTAGCTTTGGCACCTATTTCATTATTTGGCACAGCTGGCCTTCAATGAAAGATCAAATACAAGCATTATACAACAGGCCTAACGCCTATTCCTTGTATATCAAAGACGCCTTGCCTTATTGGTTGATTTCATTGTTGGGCTTATTTTTGTTTTTTATCTATAACGATAGCATTGGATTAAACCCCCTCGCACTCTTTTTTTCTTTTTTAGCAGCGATTACCTTTCCACATGTTTTGGTCATTTTTGGCCTTCATCAAAAGAATAAACCGAGTTAGTTTATGTATTTTTACATCTTTCAAATAGAAACATTAAATGTTTGATCGATTTAGTAAAAATCTAGAAGGTGCTCTGCAGGTTCTTAAAGGACATGGTCGCATAACAGAAATTAATGTGGCTGAAACCATGAAGGAAATTCGACGTGCACTCCTCGATGCAGATGTCAACTTCAAAACAGCCAAAGAATTTACTCATAATGTCAAGGAAAAGGCCTTGGGGCAAAAGGTACTGACAACCCTCAATCCAGGTCAACTTCTTGTCAAAATTGTGAAAGATGAGCTTACAGATCTCATGGGGGTAAAGGCTGCTGGTCTAGATTTGAATAACAAACCAGCTGTGGTACTTATGGCAGGTTTGCAGGGTTCTGGAAAAACTACCTTTTCTGCTAAGTTGGCGGCTCATTTAAAAAAGACTCAATCCAAAAAAGTACTGCTTGCTGCTTGTGATGTATATCGTCCAGCTGCCCGCGAACAACTAGAAGTACTTGCTTTGCAAATAGACGTTGAGCTGTTCAACCAACCCGACTCAGACGATCCTATTAGCATTGCAAATGCTTCAGTAGCTCACGCAAAGAAAAATGGTCATCAAGTTGTGATTATCGATACTGCAGGTCGATTGGCTGTTGACGAAGTGTTGATGGATGAAATTTCGGCCATTCACAAATCTGTTTCCCCATCCGAAACTCTATTTGTTGTCGATTCGATGACTGGTCAGGATGCTGTAAACACTGCTAAAGTGTTTAACGACAGACTCAATTTTGATGGCGTTGTTTTGACAAAGCTCGATGGTGATACTCGTGGGGGTGCTGCATTGTCGATCAAGTCTGTGGTGGATAAACCAATCAAATTTATTGGTACTGGCGAAAAACTAGACGCACTTGATTTGTTCTATCCAGATCGTATGGCAGAGCGTATTCTTGGCATGGGTGATGTGGTGTCATTGGTCGAGCGTGCACAACAAGTGTTTGACGAAGAACAGGCAAAAAAAATACAGCAAAAAGTCAAAAAAAATTCTTTTGGGTTTGATGATTTCTTAGCCCAAATCAAGCAAGTTCAAAAAATGGGTAGCATGAAAGATTTGGTCGGAATGATCCCTGGCGCTAACAAAATTTCTCCTGACGAAATAGATGAAGATGCCTTTAAAGGAATAGAAGCGATTATTCAGTCCATGACTCCAAAAGAAAGAAGCCAACCAAAACTCCTGAATCACAGTCGCAAAAAACGTATTGCTCTTGGGTCTGGCTCCAAAGTAGAGGATGTAAATCGATTGATTAAGCAGTTTGAACAAATGCAAAAAATGATGAAGATGTTTCAGAAGGGTGGCACTAGTAAACTGATGCAAATGATGAAAGGCATATGATAATTTTAGACGGAAAGAAAAGAAGTAATGATATCAAATCTGAACTTTCAGTTCTTGTAGATGAGTTAATGAAAAAGGGTAAAAGACCACCTCACCTGGCAGCTGTTTTGGTAGGAAATGATGGTGCCAGTTTAACTTATGTTGGGAGTAAGGTTCGCTCCTGTCAAAAAATAGGTTATCAATCTACCTTGATTCATTTACCAGAAACAACATCAGAAGACGAATTACTCCAGCAAATTCACAGTTTGAACACTGACAAAGAGATTGATGGTTTTATCGTTCAACTTCCTTTACCAAAACACATTGACGAAGAAAAAGTCCTCATGGCAGTTGATCCTCACAAAGATGTTGATGGGTTTCATCCAACCAATTTTGGTAAGATGGCTTTGAATATGGAAAGCTTTATTCCTGCTACACCATATGGAATTATTGAACTTTTAGACAGGTATAAGATTGATATTTCTGGAAAACATGCAGTTGTTATTGGCCGCAGCAATATTGTCGGTCGTCCGATGAGTATTTTGTTGAGTCGAAAATCATCGCCGGGTAACGCCACGGTTACACTTACTCATAGCCGAACGAAGAATTTAGAGGCCATCACTAAGGAAGCAGATATTGTTGTTTCTGCTTTGGGTGTTCCTAATTTTTTGACCCAAGATATGATTAAGGAAGGAGCCATCATCATTGACGTTGGGATTACCCGCGTATCCGACGAATCAAAACCAAAGGGTTATGTGATTACTGGCGATGTGGATTATGAAAACGTCAAAGAGAAGGCGAGTTATATCACCCCAGTTCCAGGAGGTGTTGGCCCAATGACGATTGCGATGCTTTTGCAAAATACATATCATGCGTATACACGCTACGCTGACCTATGAATGAGGCCCTGAAATCTGGTCTAGTTGTTCCTTTGATGGAAGAGTTTTACACCATACAGGGTGAGGGTTATCACAAAGGAAGTGCAGCTTATTTTGTTCGAATTGGAGGCTGTGATGTTGGTTGCCATTGGTGTGATGTCAAAGAGAGTTGGGATGCTGAAAAACACCCACCAACTGAAATTTCAACAATCATCAATAATGCAAAACAATACTCCAATACAATTGTAGTGACTGGAGGAGAGCCACTTATGTGGAATATGGCACCCCTTACAGCTGGTTTGCGAGGCGAAAATTTGGTAACTCACATCGAAACCTCAGGTGCTTATCCACTTTCGGGCGATTGGGATTGGATTTGCCTTTCTCCAAAAAAAAGAATGTTGCCCCTTAACGATATTTATAAAGTCGCAGACGAACTCAAATTGATTGTGTATAATCAAAACGACTTTGTTTTTGCTGAAGAACAAGCGAAGAAAGTACAACCCAATTGTAAATTATTTTTACAACCTGAATGGAGCAAACGCGAGCAAGTGATGCCTATGATAGTTGATTATGTACTTCAACACCCCAAATGGAAGGCATCTCTCCAAACTCACAAATACATGAACATCCCCTAGGGCAGGAGTGTTTTGATTCTCAAGTGGTTAGAGTTTATTTTTTTTAGTAAGTTTAGCCTGAAAAAAGAAAAGCTATGGAATGGATAATCAGTTATTTTGAGAGCATCCCCCCAGCTCATAGAAGTATGATTCTTGTCGGAGGAGTCACTTTTTTTTGGTTGATTGAAGGAGTGTTACCACTGTATCGTTTTCAATATAAAAAATGGAAACACGCGCTTCCTAACCTCTTCTTTACACTAACTACCATAATCGTCAACTTTTCATTGGCATTTATTCTCCTTCGAACTGCTGATTGGGTCACTGCAAACCAATTTGGGCTTCTCAACGCTGTTGAAATGCCACTATGGCTTTATGTGATTCTCGGAGTTATGTTGCTCGATTTTATTGGTGCATATCTCGCGCATTGGACAGAACATAAGGTAAAACCTCTTTGGATGGTACATCTTGTTCATCATTCGGATCATCATGTCGACACCACAACAGCCAATCGTCATCATCCTTTCGAGAGTGTTGTTCGTTTTGTGTTCACTACCCTTGGGGTTTTTCTCATTGGGGCACCCATAGGAGTTGTCATGCTGTACCAATCACTTTCAGCTTTGTTGAGCCAGTTTAACCATGCAAATATCAAGTTGTCGCAACGATTGGATATACTTCTGAGTTATTTTATTGTTTCTCCAAACATGCACAAAATGCATCACCACTACGTCCTTCCATACACTGACTCAAACTATGGAAATATCTTTTCCATATGGGATCGATTACTAGGAACATATATGTATCTAGATCCTGAAAAAATAGTCTATGGTGTTGATGTTTTTCCTGATGAAAAAGAAAACAGTTCATTGCGAAGTCTTCTCAAACAACCTTTTCAGCGTTACAGAAAGCCAACTACTGGTAAATAAGATATTTTTTTCTGATGTTTAAAAATGCGTTGATGTTAGATTGCCAACTCTCTCTGATTTTTGATGCGCTCACACCATTTTTTATTTGTGCTGCAAGAGTCGAAGTCCCAGCGTGGCGTCGAAATCCAGGGTCTAAGAAAAACTCCTCAGGTTGAATGCTATGCGCATATGCTTGCATCAGCCAATCGATGTTAACTCGATTCAATTTGGGATGATTTCTCAGGTCAACACCATGACAAGTTTTACCATTTTCTTTGGGGTTTGAAGCTCCCGACATTGGCTTTGGAATATATTGATGATTAAAATGTGATGCATCTAAAAAAGAAGCGCCAAATTGCTGAAAGGGATGAGAAGTCCCTCGACCTGCGTTTACTGTTGTTCCTTCAAACAAACCCAAACTCGGATACAACATCACAGATTGCATATTGGGTAAGTTTGGAGAGGGACGAGTTGGGAATTTATAAGGTGTATTGTGTGTATAATTTTTCACAGGAATCACTTGGAGTGACACACTATTGTTGGTGTCTAGCCACTGTTCTCCGACCAACATTTTAGCATATTCACCAATGGTCATTCCATAGACAAGAGGAATGGGAACTTTACCCAAAAAGCTTTTGTTTTCTTTTTCCATAACAGGACCATCAACATAATGCGCATTGGGATTGGGACGATCGAGGACTATTACAGCAACGTCTGCATCTGCGCAGGCCTCTAATACCAAATGCAAAGTAGATAAATAGGTAAAAAATCGTACACCAACGTCTTGGATATCAAAAACTAGAACATCGATATCCTCCAAGTGTTTGGCGGTAGGTTTTCGTGTTTTTCCATGGAGTGAAACAATGTGAGTACCAGTTTTTGGATCTAGTACGTCATCGATCAATGCACCTGCATCTTCTTTACCCCTAAACCCATGCTCTGGCGCAAATACTTTACTAATGTCAACCCCTAGTTCGATTAAATGATCGATCAGATGAATCCTTTTTCCATCAATGATCACTAGACTGCTTTGATTTCCAACAACACCTACCTGCTTTCCGATCAAAAGTGGCAGATATTCATCTGTTTGGTGTGCACCAGGTTGCACTTGCGCAAAAAGGCTTATGTTTGAAACAACAAAGACAAAAAAAACGGTATTTTTGAGTAAATCAATCACAGGTTGAAAATTAGTCTGTTCATAGCCAAACGCATCATTGGTGCGAAGTCCTATAAAAATAGTGTTTCGTCGCCAATTATTAAAATCGGAATCATTGCAATCACAATAGGATTGGTGGCGATGCACATTGCCATCGGCACTGGTGTTGGTTTTCAAAATAAAATCAAAGATAAAATTAGCTCTTTTGAAGGGCATCTTCGCGTGTCAACCTATGAAAGCAATTCAACCAACGCAACTCTTGAGGGCATTGATTCCCAACTGATTACATCCAACCTTGAGACGCAAGACATCGCTTTTGTCAACCCAGTTGCCTATGCATCAACTGTTTTTAAAACAGACGAACACTTTACTGGTGGGTTACTCAAAGGGATTGATTCTACCTACCAGTGGAATGCTTTTGAGGATTATCTCATCGATGGTCGATTGCCAGTCATTGGTGCTACAACGAGCAGAGAAATTTTAGTGTCTAAGCATATTGCCAAAATATTGGGAGTTAACACAGGAGATCGCATATCTTCATTTTTTTTATTTGAAGATCGACTTCCCATTCGAAGAAGTTTTGTCGTCTCTGGTCTATATGACTCTGGTTTTCCTGATTTCGATCAGCGAATTGCTTTTGCTGACTTGCGACACATTCAAAAAATATATCAATGGGAATCACATTTGGTCGGGGCTCTTGAAATGACATTGAAAGATTTTGATGATATCAAAAGCTTATCTGAAAGAGTTTATGACCAAGTTCCTGCCCCATACGACTTGCAGAACGTCAAGGAGCGCTACCCTGATATTTTTAATTGGATCTCACTTTTCGACACCAATATCGCCCTGATTGTTATGATAATGATCATTGTAGGTGGCATCAATATGATTACTGCTTTGCTGGTACTTATCCTTGAAAGAACGCAAATGATTGGCTTGCTTGGAGTGTTGGGGATGCAACAATGGTCAACACAGAAAGTCTTTTTGTACAATGCTGGTTATCTGATTGGAATTGGGATGTTTTGGGGGAATTTATTGGGTCTTGGCCTCCTTTTCCTACAACACAAAACAGCTTGGATTACCCTTGATCCCACATCCTACTACGTCACCACAGTACCAATTGCGTTTGATGTGCCAATGATAGCTGCAATCAATATTGGAACCTTTGTTATTTGTTTATTAATGCTGTTGATTCCTTCATTTATAATATCCAAAGTCACACCCATTCGAGCGTTGCGAAGAGTGTAAAGCCCACATTTCTTCTGTCAATACATTTCTTATCTCTGCTCTATACAGTACATTTGCAGTATGAAATATGCGAAGAATATCCTTGAAACCATAGGCAACACGCCCTTGATTAAGCTCAACTCAATCACAAATGAGATCGATGCATTGGTGTTAGCAAAGGTGGAATATTTTAATCCTGGTAATTCTGTCAAGGATCGAATGGCACTCAAAATGATTGAAGATGCAGAGGCAGATGGACGACTTCAACCAGGAGGCACCATCGTTGAAGGGACATCAGGCAACACTGGGATGGGTCTGGCGCTTGCTGCTATAGTCAAGGGATATAAACTGATTTGCGTATCCAACGACAAGCAATCCCCAACCAAATTTGATGTGTTGCGTGCTGTGGGTGCGGAGGTGGTTGTTTGTCCTACTGATGTGCCAGCTGAAGACCCTCGTTCGTACTATTCGACTTCAAAGCGTATTGCAGAGGAAACACCCAATGCCTGGTATGTGAACCAATATGACAATCCTTCTAATGCAGTTGCTCATTATGAGCAAACTGGCCCAGAAATTTGGAAGCAAACAAAAGGAAAAATCACTCACTTTGTTGTTGGGGTGGGTACAGGTGGAACGATCTCTGGCGTGGCGAAATATTTAAAAGAAAAAAATCCAGTCATAAAAGTTTGGGGGATTGATACTTATGGCTCTGTTTTTAAGAAGTATCATGAAACTGGTGTTTTTGATGAAAAAGAAATATACCCCTATGTTACAGAAGGAATAGGGGAGGACATCCTACCAGAAAACGTTGACTTTGACTTGATTGATGCTTTTGAAAAGGTCACTGACAAAGATGCTGCAGTATACACACGTAAGCTCGCAAAAGAAGAAGGTATTTTTGCAGGAAACTCGTGTGGAGCTGCCATCAAAGGGGTCTTACAACTCAAAGAACACTTTGGTCCTGACGATGTTGTTGTGGTGTTGCTACACGACTCTGGTAGTCGCTATGTGACTAAAATCTACAATGACGACTGGATGCGTGAAAAAGGGTTTTTGGAGTAGAGTTTAAGACTTAATCATTTGTTTGGTTACCATTCCAGCTGTATAGCTAACTCTTACTAGATATAGTACTTTCGCTACCCTAGATTATAAACAATACTGATTTTCAGCAATCACTTTATCAGCGATTTGTTTGCGCAAGTCTATCACATTTGGGTGGTTCGCATACTTTGTAAATCGCTTTAGACCCATAAGAAGCATTTTTTGTTCATCCCCTTCTGCTGACGAAATGATGGCTTCTTTACCTTTGGATTGTATTTTTTCGACTGCTTGAAATAGATATAGTTTTGTCATCGCGAGTTGCGTTTGCTGTGCGTCAACTCCATATCGATTGATGTTTTTTTCTGTCCGAAGTATCGCCGATTCCACCATATAGATCTCAATCAAGATATCAGAAACAGCCAATAAAAGCTGTTGGTGTTGTTCAAGCTCTGTTCCATACTTCTGCACGCCAGCACCTGCAATCATCAAAAAAACCTTTTTAAGGTTTCTAAGAATCGATTTTTCCTCACTTAATGGCGCTGAAAAATCTGGTGTATCAAACGATGGGATACCCAAAAGTTCTTCACCAACAGCTGTTGCAGGGCCAATCAAATCAAGATGACCCTTTATGGCTTTTTTGATGAGCATACCAACAGTTAGCATTCGATTGATTTCATTGGTACCCTCATATATTCGAGAGATACGAGCATCGCGCCAGGCCGATTCCATTGGCATTTCTGCCGAATAGCCCATACCACCAAAAATCTGAACGCCCTCGTCTGTGCAGTCTTGGGTGTGTTCAGAAACAGCAACTTTTAAAATGGAACATTCGATCACATATTCTTCAACTCCTTTCAACTCGGCCTCTTGATGACTTATTCCCGATTCGGCTCTGATTGTAATACGATCTTCGATGTCTTTTGCAGCACGATAACAACCCGATTCCCCAACGTAGCAATTTGTAGCCATATTGGCTATTTTTTGCTTGATTGCTCCAAATTGACTAATGGGTGTTTTGAATTGTATTCTTTCGTTGGCATAACGAACACTTTCACTCACTGTTCGGCGTTGTGCGTCGATGCAAGCAACAGCAAGTTTAATTCGACCGACATTGAGTGCGTTCATCGCAATTTTAAATCCGTTTCCACGCTCGGATAGCATGTTTTCAACAGGCACTTTGGTGTCACTAAAAAAGACTTGTCTCGTCGATGATGCATGGATTCCTAGCTTATGCTCCTCTTCCCCTAAAGTGATACCATTTTTGGGGTCGTAAGGCACAATAAAACCAGTAATGTTCTTATCATCTTCTATACGTGCAAAAACAATCATCACACTTGCATAACCTGCATTGGAAATCCATATTTTTTGACCACTAATTTTATAGTGAGTACCATCATCAGAAAGAACAGCTTTTGTTTTTCCACTGTTTGCATCTGACCCTGCACCAGGCTCAGTGAGACAATAACATCCAATTTCTTCACCAGAGGCGAGTTTGGGTACATATTTTTGTTTTTGTTCCTCTGTTCCATAGAGAACAATGGGCATGATACCAATGCCTGTGTGCGCGCCATAAGCAGTTGATAAAGAGCCAGTTGCTCCTGAAAAATAATCGCATACGAGCATTGTTGATACAAACCCCATTTCAAGTCCGCCATAGGCTTCAGGTACACAAATTCCTAAAAAACCAAGTTCCCCTGCTTTTCGCATCAACTCAAATGTGAAGTCATAGTCTTTCTGCTCAAAACGATGTTTGTTGGGCCATACCTCTCGATCGATAAACTCCTTCACAGCGTCGCGCATCATGCGTTGTTCTTCACTAAAATCCTCAGGAGTAAAAACATTTTCTGGGTGGGTTTCTTGCAGCAAAAAAGCACCACCTCTTGTTCTTGTTATTTCTTTCGTTTCCATATTTTTATATTAATTCATAAACACCTGCAGCACCTTGTCCAGTACCAACACACATTGTTACCATTCCATATTTTTGTTTTCTCTTCTTCATCTCCTCAAACAACTGGACAGACAATTTGGTACCTGTACAACCCAATGGGTGTCCAAGTGCAATGGCACCACCATTAACATTTACAATCGTAGGGTTGATGTCAAGTTCTCGAATCACAGCAAGTGATTGTGCAGCAAAGGCCTCATTGAGTTCGATTTGCTCTATGTCCTTGAGCTTTAGACCAGCTTGATCTAACGCTTTTGGAATCGCAGCCACAGGCCCAATTCCCATAATCTTGGGTGGAACGCCTGCAGTTGCGTAGCTCACCAGCCTAGCAATAGGAGTGAGGTTGTGTTTTTTAACCATGTCCTCTGTCATCATCAATAATACAGCTGCTCCATCGCTGGTTTGAGATGAGTTGCCAGCTGTTACAGATCCATTATTGGCAAATACAGGGCGCAATCTTGCCAATGCTTCCAAACTGGTATCAGCTCTTGGCCCTTCGTCTCGATCAACAGTATAGGTGCGTGTTGCTTTTTTACCATTGTCATCGACATATACTTCTTCAATATCAATGGGTACAATCTGGTCGGTGAAGGCCCCATTTTTTTGTGCTGCAAGTGCTTTTTGATGCGATTCATAGGCAAAAGCATCTTGGTCTTCTCTAGAGATGTTATACTGATTGGCAACTGCCTCAGCAGTCAGACCCATACCCCAATAGTAATCTTCATTTCCTTCAATGGCTGCTTTGTAATCAGGTGCAGGCTTGTAACCACCCATGGGAATATAGCTCATGCTTTCAACACCACCAGCGATGATGCATTCTGCCATTCCAGACTTGATTTTGGCATTCCCCATGGCAATCGTCTCTATTCCCGATGCACAATAACGATTGACAGTCACACCTGGTACTTCGATTGTTTTGAGTCCCATCAACGATATCAGTCGAGCCATGTTGAGACCTTGTTCAGCCTCTGGCATTGCATTTCCAATGAGAACATCATCGATTGCATTGACGTCAAAATCGGTAAGGGTACCTATCATATGTTCAATGGTTTCAGCAGCGAGTTCATCAGGTCGTTTGAATCTGAATAAACCTCTAGGCGCTTTGCCAACTGCTGTCCGGTGTGCTCTTACGATGTAGGTTGTTTTCATGTGTTAATTCCTTAAAGGTTTACCAGTTTTAAGCATATGTTGTATGCGCTCGAGCGTTTTACGCT
>CAXGAP010000005.1:0-50318 GCA_964008075.1 uncultured Flavobacteriaceae bacterium | reverse complement strand
ACACAGGAAGTAAAGCATCTAGTGAAAAAATGACAAGAGCAATAATAAATGTGGATATTAAAAAAGTTGTGTTGGATGGAACACTGTCTGTTAGATTTAGTACAACTAATCCCAACCAACTGCAAACTGGACCTGGGATTACGGGTAAAAAACTGCCTGCTACGCCTAATAATATTAGAAGACCACCAAAAACGAGTAGTATTATGTCCATAATATAAAATAGGAGAAGCTAAATTAATGAAGTGGGAGTAGTATGCAAATGATTCCATATTTTTTTTTGTACTTTTCATAACCAATGTTGAGGATATTATTTATTGGGATATTTATATTAGTGAATACCTGCAACCAAACTGATGCGGAGCAAATTCGTAAGCCCAACACTGCTTGGCAATCAACAGATCAACCTCCTGTATATCCTGGATGCGAGAGTGCAGAAACGACTGTTGATCAATGGGATTGTTTCCAGGCATCGATTTCTCGATCGATTAGCATGGCATTTACAGAAAACCCTTTACCACTTCACCCCAATGCGCCAAAATCAGTAATTCTTTTTCTGGAAGTTGATCAAAGTGGAAAAGTACTTTTTAAAGGAATAGAACCTGCCACATACAAGGCAATTCTTCAATCCATGCAAACAGCCATCGATAAACTACCAAATGTAAATCCAGCAACAAAGACCAATGTAGGGGTTACTGCCCAAGTGCAGTTTCGCATACCTATTCTACTTCAAAACTGATATTATCAAACAATGAAAGAGACAATCTCTAGCTCGAAACGCATTATTCTTGGCGTTGACCCTGGAACAACAATAATGGGGTACGGTCTTATCACAGTCGATGGAAAAAAAATGAAGCTCCTTCACATAGATGAACTGGTGATGAATTCAAAAGAAAATCACTATTTACGTTTGCAAAAGATTTTTGATAAAACAATTGAAGTCATTGATAAATTTCACCCAGACGAAATGGCATTGGAAGCACCTTTTTTTGGAAAAAACGTTCAGTCGATGTTGAAGTTGGGTCGTGCACAAGGGGTTGCTATGGCTGCTGGATTGTCTCGAGAGTTGGCAATAACCGAGTATTCTCCCAGAAAAATAAAAATGGCTATCACAGGAAATGGAAACGCCTCCAAGGAGCAGGTTGCTCGAATGCTTCAACAACTGGTGAATCTCAAAACCCTACCCAAAAACCTTGATGCCACAGACGGGTTGGCAGCTGCGGTATGTCACTTTTTCAACCCTGCTCAGGAATCTGGAAAAATATATTCGGGTTGGGGCTCATTTGTCAAACAAGAGGCACATCGCATTAAGAAATAGCATGTCGGGACTATATCTACATATACCTTTTTGCAAAAAGGCATGTCATTATTGCAACTTCCATTTTTCGACCTCTATGCGCTACGCTGATGATATGATGGCTGTAATTCAACAAGAAATTCGACTGCGAAAAAAAGATGCTAAAACCCCCGTAGATACAATTTATTTTGGTGGTGGAACACCATCTGTGCTTAGCCCTGCACAGCTCCAATTATTGATCGATGAAGTGAATCAGTGCTATGACGTTGTGAAAAACCCCGAAATCACCCTTGAAGCCAACCCCGATGATTTAACCAAAGCGTATATGTGTGACATTGAAAAGCTAGGCATCAATCGTCTTTCGATAGGGGTGCAATCGTTTTTGGACGATGAGTTAACCCTGATGAATCGTGAGCACAATGGCAGTCAAGCCATTTCTTCAGTGCAGGATGCAAAAGCAATTTTTAATAACCTGTCAATTGACCTGCTTTTTGGCAATCCGAGAACCACGCTAGATGATTGGAAACAAAACCTTGATTATGCCCTTCAACTAGATGTACCACATATTTCGTCATACGCACTCACCCTTGAGCCTAAAACAGCTCTTGAACGTTTTGTAAACAAGGGGGTTGTTTCTCTTTTGGATGAACAACTTGTTGAGGCACAGTTCAATTATTTGGTTGACACCCTAACTACTAGGGGTTATGATCATTACGAATTATCAAGTTTTGGAAAACCGGGGTATCATTCGCGAAACAATATTGGTTATTGGCAAGGTAAAACCTACTTGGGTATTGGTCCCTCAGCACATGGATTTGATGGTATTCATCGTTATTGGAATGTGAGCAATAATGCAAGATATATGCAAAAGATAGCACAGGGCGAACTGCCACAAACGATAGAAAAGTTGAGTGTAATTGATCGATACAACGAATCGATTATGATTGGGTTGCGCGCATCTTGGGGTGTGTCTCTACATGCAATGGAAAGCAATTTGGGATTGCGATATCGGCAGCATCTGGAGGAGCAAGCCAAACGATTTATAGAAGAAGGATTGTTGCATATTGAAAACAATGCTTTAAAAACCACTCGAAGTGGTGCATTTTTGGCTGACGGAATTTCTGCAGACTTGTTTCTTATTGACTTGCTTGGTGCATCGTCGTGAAGTGTTTGTAAAAGTGCGGAATTGTCTCTATACCTTTCAAAAAGTTAAACACACCAAAATGCTCATTGGGGGAGTGAATTGCATCGCTGTCGAGACCAAAGCCCATCAATACGGTCTTGCTTTGTAGAGTTTCTTCAAACAATGCTACGATTGGAATACTCCCTCCATCGCGCACTGGGATAGGGGCTTTACCAAAGGTTTCAACGTATGCTTTTGATGCTGCTTGAAATTCCAAGCCATCGGGATGCATGACATAGGCTTCTCCTCCGTGATGAGGCGTGACTTTTACTGTCACTCCTTTGGGAGCGATTGAAACAAAATGATCCATAAATAGTTTTGTAATCTCTTCCGACTTTTGATTTGGCACCAATCGCATCGATATTTTTGCATAGGCCTTTGATGCAATAACTGTTTTTGCACCCTCACCAATATATCCTCCCCAAATGCCATTGACATCAAGGGTTGGACGAATGGACTTGCGTTCTAGCGTAGAATAGCCCTTTTCTCCATGAACCGATTCAATGTCAAGTGCGTTTTTATAGTTTTCTAAGGAAAATGGGATTTGTTTGAACTGCTCGCGTTCTGCAGCATTGAGTTCTTCCACTTTATCGTAAAAGTTTGAAATTGTAACTCGATTGTTTTCGTCGTGGAGGGACGCCACCATTTTGGTCAGAATATTGATAGGATTGGCAACTGCCCCGCCATAAAGACCTGAATGCAAGTCACGATTCGGTCCAGTGATTTCCACTTCTACATAGCTCATACCACGTAGACCAGTAGTAATGGAAGGAATGTCGTTTGCAAGCATACCGGTGTCGGAGATTAGTATTACATCATTGGCGAGTTTGTCGGCATTTTCACGAACAAAGGTTTCCAGGTTGTCACTGCCAACTTCTTCCTCACCTTCAATCATAAATTTGACATTACAAGGAGTACCACCATTTTGCTCCATCACTTCAAGTGCTTTGATGTGCATAAACATTTGCCCTTTGTCATCACAAGCGCCACGTGCAAAAATGGCTCCTTCTGGATGGATATCTGTTTTTCTTATTTCTGGTTCAAAAGGAGGCGTGTCCCATAGGTCTAGTGGATCGGGGGGTTGCACGTCATAATGACCATAAACGAGCACAGTGGGTAGGGAAGTGTCAATGATTTTCTCGCCATAGACGATGGGATAACCTGCAGTTGAACAGAGTTCGGTGTGTGTGCATCCTGCAGTAGTGAGGGCATCTGCCACTGCTTGTGCAGCAGTTCGCATATGCAGGGCATAGTGCGAATCTGCACTAATAGAGGGGATACGGATGAGCGAAAACAGCTCTTCAAGGAAGCGTTTTTTATTTTTTTCGATGTAGGTAGCTTGTGCTGACATAATGTTGAATTGAATACGAATATATCGTATAATTTAGAGATAAAAAATCGCTAAATGTGTTTATATTTGCAACCTATTACTAGCGGGTGTGGTGAAATTGGTAGACACGCTAGATTTAGGATCTAGTGCTTCACGGCGTGGGGGTTCGAGTCCCTTCACCCGCACAAAAAACCCTTAACTACTATCACTTAAGGGTTTTATATTTAACGCAGACTATAAAAATATAAGACTATCGCTTGTTTGCTTTGGCAATATACTCGTCGAGTGCTTTGGTCATTGAAGGGTTGGCAGGGGTAGGCGCGAGAATATCGATTCGTAAATTGGCATCTTCAGCAGCTTTGACTGTACTATTGCCAAACACAGCAATACGTGTATTGTTTTGCTGAAAGTCTGGAAAATTGTGAAACAAAGACTCAATTCCTGAAGGACTAAAAAACACCAAAATATCATAATACACATCACGTAAATCTGATAGATCGCTGATGACAGTGTTGTAAAACACGCCCTTTGTCCACTTGATTTCGAGCTTATCAAGCGCTTCAGGAACACTTGGTTTTAGCACATCTGAACAGGGTAGTAAAAAGGTTTCGCTTTTGTGCTTGGTAATTAGTTCGATCAAATCTGAAAACGTTCGTGTGCCAACATAGACTTTCCTCTTGCGATAAACCACATATTTCTGAAGATAATAAGCAACTGCCTCTGATTGACAGAAATATTTTAAGGTAGAGGGAACAGGATAGCGCATCTCATCTGCTAGTCTGAAAAAATGATCTACCGAATTTCGACTTGTCAAAATGATTGCTGAAAATTTACTCAGGTCAATTTTTTGCTTTCTAACCTCTCTTGCAGCAACTCCTTCTACATGAATAAAGGGTCTAAAGTCAATGGCAACTTTTCTCTTCTCAACAAGTTGGTTGTATGGTGAGTTTTCAACAGCTGGTTTGGGTTGTGAAACAAGAATCTTTTTTACTTTCATAAATGTATTATGTGTTGGTTTGATTCAGTATCACGAACAAGACCCAAAGGGATCCAATTTCGAGGGTGCAAATATAAGAAATAAATAGTACTTTCCTTTTTTGTATCAATTTTTGATAAGGTTTGGCAAAAGACTGATATCCAATGATGTAGTACAAAATATAAATTAAACCCACACCCCCCCAGTATATTTGGTGATCTAGTGGGGGGTAGTTTGAGAAAAGGATAGATATAAACAAAATAAATGCTGCTTTGGTTTTTAGCAGCCCTCTGCGCAAAATTACTTCTATTAACATGCGCCATGACTTCCAAAACAATCCAATTATGAATTCTAAAACAAACTTGGCAATGGTATACCCAAGCCATACGCCGATCACCAAGTAAATTGGTGTTAGTTCATCAATCAAATGCCAATGAACCAACGGTTTATATACGAAATACCCAAATACAAATCCACGAAAAGCAAAGGTGATGATGTCTTGAATTTTTATGTTTTCTGATGGGGCGTTAATTTTTTTGGTCGAAGGAATGTCTGTTTGGCTGATACGAGTGATTGAAAAAAATAACCCTTGATCTTTGACCTTTATCAGCAGTAAAATACAAAATAGTAGGAATGAATACCACATGGCAGTGGAATCATCAGCGGTATATGGCAATAAAGTATATTCACTCACAGTACAAAAGTAAACAATGGTATGGGAACAAGACCGCCGAATTCCCTACTTTTGTTTTGCGTATATCATGAAAGAAAAGCTAGTTATTGTTCCAACCTACAATGAAGCCGAAAACATCGAGGAATTGGTTGCGGTTGTAATGGCCTTAGATTATCCTTTTGATATGCTGGTTGTAGATGATGATTCGCCGGACGGAACTGCTCAATTAGTCGAAGCACTACAACCAAAATATAAAGACTGTTTACACCTCCTGAAACGGCCAACTAAAGAAGGTTTGGGCCCTGCTTATCTTGAGGCATTTCAATGGGCATTGGATCGAAATTATCAGTATTTATTTGAAATGGATGCTGATTTTTCTCATGACCCTTATGACCTTACTAAATTATATGATATGCTGCAAAAGGACAAGGCAGATGTTGTTGTGGGATCAAGATATGTTCGTGGAATTCAAGTCATCAATTGGACTTTGTCTAGAATTTTACTGTCCTATTTTGCCTCACTCTACGTTCGTTTGATTACTCGAATGCCAATTAAAGATACGACTGCGGGCTTTGTGGGATATAAAAAAGAAGTGATTCAAGCCATCACAAATGAAAATATCCGTTTTTCTGGCTATGCTTTTCAGATTGAAATGAAATTCAAAGCATGGGTCAAGAATTTTCGTTTGAAGGAGATACCTGTTGTATTCACAGATCGCACGCGAGGGGTTTCAAAAATGAACCGATCAATTATTAGTGAAGCTATTTTTGGTATAATTTTGATGAAAATAAAAAGCTGGTATGCCAAATAATCAAACACTCTTGATTCGCAATGCAAAAGTCGTAAACGAAGGGCAAATCAAAACCCTTGATCTTTTCGTAGAGGGTGCTTTCATTTCTAAAATTGCGCCTCAAATTGGTGATGTGGCAGATGTTGAAATCAACGCTATGGGTAAGTTGTTACTTCCTGGACTCATCGACGATCAAGTTCATTTTCGCGAGCCTGGACTCACGCACAAAGGGACAATAGAAACAGAAAGTCGCTCTGCAGTTGCTGGGGGTATTACCACCTTTTTTGAAATGCCAAACACAAATCCCCAAACAACCAATTGGAGCGAATTTGAAAACAAAATTGAAATTGCCAAAATATCCTCTTGGGCCAATTTTGGATTTATGTTTGGAGGCACCAATGACAACCTCAACGAAGTACTCGCCGTCGACCCCCAACTTGTACCAGGAATAAAGTTATTTCTTGGATCATCGACTGGCAATATGCTGGTTGATAAGCCCGAGGTTTTGCGAGATATTTTTTCAAACACAAAACTCCCAATCTCTGTTCACTGCGAAGATGAACAAACCATTCGACACAATTTGTCGGTTTTTATCAAAAAATATGGTGATGATATCCCAATGTCTTTTCACCCACAGATTCGATCTGAAGAATCTTGTTACCTTTCCTCATACAAGGCTGTTTCACTTGCCAAAGAAACAGGTGCAAGACTTCATGTTTTTCATTTGTCAACAGCAAAAGAAACCGAATTGTTTGACAGTCATTTTGATGTAAAAACAAAGAATATAACGTCAGAGGTTTGTATTCATCATCTTTGGTTTTCAGATGCTGATTATGACGAAAAAGGGAGTTTGATCAAGTGGAATCCAGCTGTAAAAACAGCCAAAGATCGTCATGGTCTTTGGACAGCACTCAATGACGATCGAATTGATATTATTGCCACTGACCATGCACCCCATACCATGGAAGAAAAAATGAATCCATACACCAAAGCTCCCTCGGGTGGTCCAATGGTCCAACACGCTTTGTCTGTATTATTGGAATGTCATTTGCAAGGAAAAATTTCGATAGAAAAAATCGTTGAAAAAATGGCACATAATCCTGCAAAACTATTTGATATCGATCGACGAGGATTTGTTCGTGAAGGGTACTTTGCAGATTTGGTACTTGTAGATATGGAAGCACCCTACACTGTTTCTAAAGAAAATATTCTTTACAAATGTGGTTGGTCGCCACTCGAGGGGCAGCGCTTTCGTTCGCGTGTTACGCAATCAATTGTAAATGGGGTTTTGACCTATGATAATGGTGTGTTTTCAAGTGAAAGTGCTGCGATGGCTGTAAAATTTAAAAGATGAAAAAACACTTGTTTTTGATGCTTTTGATGTTTTTGTCCTGTGGGCAAGTTGATCAAAAAAAACCAGAAAATCTAATTGGAGAGGAGAAAATGGCCGATTTGATTTTTGAGCTTGCACTATTTGATGCCAGTAAGAGCTTTGTAATGAAGGGAGAAACAGCTAGAATTGGCTTGGACAGTGAGTCATTTTATAAGTACCACAATATTGATAGCACACAGTTTGCTGTAAGTAACGCCTACTATGCAAAGCAACCAAAAGCATACTTGCGCATTACAAGCGCAGCTAGAATAAAATTAGAAGATTTTGAAAAAAGAGCGCTAGAAAGGCACAACGAAAAAAGAGCGATTGACTCTGTTGGTAAGACACTATCTCCCAAAATAATAATGGTTGAGTAGTCTTTGCTTTTTTGATCAGTATGAAGGACTTATATTTGTTCAATTCTAAGACAATGGCAAAAAACTTTGTAGCAGAACTAGAGTGGAGAGGGATGATTCATGACATCATGCCCGATACTGAGAAGGTGTTGAAGGAAAAGTCAACAGCTGGCTACATCGGTTTTGACCCCACTGCCGACTCTTTGCACATTGGGAGTTTGGTACAGATCATGATTTTGATACATTTTCAGAAAGCAGGGCACAGTCCAATTGCTTTGATCGGAGGTGCAACTGGCATGATTGGCGATCCCTCTGGTAAATCACAGGAACGAAATTTACTCGATAAAGAAACTCTCGAAAAAAATGTGAAAGGGATTGAAACTCAGCTAAGCCGTTTTTTGGATTTCGATAAAAACTCTCCTAATGCCGCAATGCTCGTCAACAACTACGACTGGATGTCTGACTTTTCGCTGATTGATTTTGCAAGAGATATTGGTAAGCATTTGTCAGTCAATTATATGATGGCCAAAGACTCTGTAAAAAAGCGTCTTGTGAGCCATGCAAAAGATGGGATGTCCTTCACTGAGTTCAGCTATCAATTGATTCAAGGTTATGATTTTCTTCATTTGTATGAACATCACAACTGTTTGTTGCAGATGGGGGGAAGTGATCAATGGGGTAACATCACCACTGGCACAGAGCTCGTACGTCGTAAAGCAGGTGGTAAGGCCTATGCGCTTACTTGCCCTTTGATTACAAAAGCCGATGGCACCAAGTTCGGAAAAACAGAAGAGGGTAATGTTTGGTTGGATAAAACCAAAACGTCTCCTTATAAATTTTATCAATATTGGCTAAACACCACTGACTATGATGCAGAGCGTTATATCAAAATATTCACCTTTTTAGATGAAAAAACGATAGCTAATCTAATTGAAGAACACCAACAAGCACTTCATATGCGTAAGCTTCAAAAGACCCTAGCAGATGAAGTGACAAGAATGGTGCATTCTGAAGAAGAACGGTTGTTGGCTGTTCAAGCATCAGAAATCCTCTTTGGAAAAGCAACTTCGGTATCGCTAAAGAAGCTGGATGAAGCAACTTTTTTGGATGTGTTTGAGGGTGTCCCCCAAGCCACCTTATCCAAATCGACCCTCGCAGAAGGATGCACTGCTATAGATTTACTCGCTTCCTTAACAGGATTCCTGTCCTCAAACGGCGAAGCAAGACGAGCACTGAAAGAGAACTCGATTTCAATAAATAAAGAAAAGATTAACGAGTCTTTTTCTGCACAAACATCTAATCTAATATGTGATCGCTATTTATTGCTTCAACGTGGAAAAAAGAACTACTTTTTGGTGGTGTTTAACTAACCATTAGATTACACCCTCTGACGTCAGTTGAATCAGCTCTACCG
This sequence comes from uncultured Flavobacteriaceae bacterium, assembly GCA_964008075.1. GTDB lineage: Bacteria > Bacteroidota > Bacteroidia > Flavobacteriales > Flavobacteriaceae > UBA724. The sequence goes on along the minus strand of CAXGAP010000005.1, from coordinate 40,930 downwards.
ATCACTTCAAAGGTTCCATCTGAATAAACCCTCCCTAAGTCATCGGTTCCGATAAAAGCACAAGAATTTTTATTTGCCAGATCAATAATATTCAGACACCCTGTTCCATGCGCTTGAATATCCAAAGGGTTATTTGGATTTCGAACAAGGACTTTCATCCATGGTGGACAGCAAAATCGCCCATTGTCTTTTGCATAGGCTTGAGAGAGTAGTTCTGTCATACCATATTCTGATTTAATATCTACAACCTCAAGATTTTGCTTGAGTTGTGCATGAAGTTCTTCACGCACCAGTTCTTTACGACGCCCCTTCATGCCTCCAGTTTCGACTACGATAGTATGCTGCAATGAGCTTGGAAATTGTTCTGCAAAATCCATGAGAGCAAAACTTACCCCTAGCAAAAAAGTTTTTTGATTGGCCTGCTCACGACGTTTCAAAACATCATGTAGTTTTTGGAAGTTGTCGAGATAAAAACCACTGTCGACACAATCCGATATTTCAATCAACTTTTGCATCATGTAGATCAATGACGAATTGGGTTTTTCCAAGTATCCAGGCAACAAGCCAATTACAGCAAATTGGTTGGGATGCCCATAAAATAATTCAAAACAATTGAAAAAACTCTGCTCATAAACCTCAATATTTGCTACATGATGAGAGCTTGTTTTTCCTCCCGTTCCACTGCTTTCAAAAATATGTGAACACTCTGGGTTTCCTGTGAGGACTATGTGTGTTTTGAAGAAAGAAATAGGTAAAAAAGGAATCTCTATAACAGATTCACAATCGCTAGGATGTTTGTGAACCAAATCGCAAAACGAACGATAAATAGGATTGTTTGAGAACTGCTTTTCATATAATTGAATCGCTTGCAGTTCAAATGCTTTTGATGATTGGTAAAACGATAGTTGGTTCATAAATCGACATCAAATTTACATTTTTAACGTTAAGCTAATGTTTGAGCAGTTGATTGAGCTATAAATTTTATACATTTGGATTTTGGCGTATAATGGATAAAAAAAAGATTAAGATTTTACTCGTTGATGATGAGCCAGACATCTTAGAGTTCATAAGTTATAATTTATCTAATGAGGGTTATAAAGTCTACACTGCTACCAATGGAGAAGAGGCTATTAAAAAAGCTAAAAGCAAGTCTCCACACTTAATTTTACTTGACGTCATGATGCCTATCATGGATGGGATCGAGGCATGTGAGATTTTGCGAAAAATACCCAAATTGGGAGAAAAGTTAATCATTGTTTTTCTGACTGCTCGCAGTGAGGACTATACACAGGTTGCAGGCTTGGAAGCTGGTGCTGATGACTACATCACAAAACCAGTGAAAATTAAAGTCCTCGTCAGCAAAGTTAAATCACTTTTGCGTCGTGTTAGTGACGATAAAGAAAGCAGTAAAATAATTGAAGCCGGAAGCCTTATTGTTAATCGTGACGAATATAAAATCATATATAAAGGTGAGGAAAAAATTCTTCCTAGAAAAGAATTTGAGCTCCTTTCGCTCTTGGCTAGTAAGCCCAACAAGGTTTTTGAGCGTGAAGTTATTTATGATCGTGTTTGGGGAAATGAAGTCATCGTTGGTGGTCGTACAATTGACGTACACATACGTAAACTCAGAGAAAAATTTGGCGATCAACACTTCAAAACAGTGAAAGGTGTTGGGTACAAATACGTAATCTAAATAAACTTCTGTGCTGATAAAGAAAAGAAAGTTAATTGCTATTGTATGCTCAACAGCCTGCCTATTTATTATTGTAATCGCAGTTTCTCTTTCGAGTTTTTTCATTTTTTATCAAGACTCATTTTCAACCAATATCTTAACTCTATCAATCGGAATAGGGGTCATTTTTTCGTTCGCTCTTTATTACTGGCTCAACAGGCAAATCAACAGGCTTTTTGACGCCCACCTTAAAGAACTCTTCAAAGATTTTTCTACTGAAAATGAAGAAGTTTATCACAACAATGAAGTCATTGATTTGAAGGAGTTGGAGGAGAGGGTTAAAGAAATTGTTTCTAAGCGAAAATTAGAAATAACCACTTTAAAAAGTCAAGATGCCTTTAGAAAAGAGTTTTTAGGCAATGTAGCGCATGAGCTTAAAACCCCCTTATTTACAGTTCAAGGGTATTTATCAACCTTATCAGATGGTGCTTTGTATGATGACAAAGTCAATAAAAAATATATTAATCGAGCAACCAAAGGGGTCAATAGATTGCTTTATATTATAAAAGATTTAGATTTACTTACACAACTTGAGATACAAAATCAAGCACTAGTGATGTCAAATTTTGATATTGTGGAGCATGTTAGAAATATATTTGAATTGCTAGAAATTCGAGCGGCCAAAGCCAATATATCATTAGAATTTGACAAAGATTATTTGTTTCCAATTGAAGTTCATGCGGATGAAGAGCGAATTCAACAAGTTGTTACAAATCTGATCGTAAATTCGATTAAATATGGAAAGAAAAAAGGGACAACAGAAGTTCGTTTTGAAGACTTTGATGAACACACAATCAAAGTTCATATTGCAGACAATGGCGAGGGAATCGCACAAGAGCATCTGCCACGTTTGTTCGAGCGTTTTTATCGCGTTGACAAAAGTGGAAGTCGCAAAGATGGGGGCTCTGGCTTAGGGCTTTCGATCGCTAAACACATAATTGAAGCCCATCAGCAAGAAATATTTGTTGAAAGTAAAGTTGACATTGGCTCTCAATTTTCTTTTACCTTAGACAAGGCAACCTATTCGGTTGACCAAACATAGGAGTCAATGGGCAGTAAGAATAAGCTAAAGCGTTTTCAAGAAAATGAAAGTTTACCCAATGTGATTCAGCCGAGCAGGGAGTCACTGGTTCATGGGTCGTTTGATTATAAAGCGAACTGGCATACATTTTTTGAAAACAATAACCCCATCATCCTTGAGCTGGGGTGTGGCAAGGGTGAATATACAGTGGCATTGGCACAGCAAAATCCTAATTGCAACTACATTGGAATCGACATAAAGGGCGCACGTTTTTGGAGAGGAGCAAAAACAGCTCATGAAGAACAACTCTCCAATGTTGCATTTATTCGAACACAAATCGAGCTAATTGAACATGTGTTTGCAGCAGGTGAAGTTTCCGAAATTTGGCTGACTTTTCCAGATCCTCAACTAAAGTTTAAGCGCACAAAACACAGGTTGACCAACCCCGAATTTTTGCAGAAGTATCAACGAGTTCTCAAGCCCAAAGGAGTTATACATCTGAAAACTGACAGTTCTTTTCTGCATGGATATACGCTTGGTGTTTTAGACGGCATGCGAATTGAACCTCAAATAGCACACCATGATGTTTATAAATATTTTCATGCCCCTAAAGAAGTGATTTCTATTCAAACCTTTTATGAGCAACAGTATTTGGCTCAAAAAATCCCAATAACCTACCTAAAATTTAGTTATGAGTGACAATTCAAATGAGTCCGATTTCTTTAATCGTGTTTATTTTATTGTTCGTCAAATTCCAGAGGGTCGTGTGACGAGCTATGGCGCAATCGCAGCCTGTTTAGGGATGCGTCGATCGGCACGAATGGTGGGTTGGGCCATGAACGCCGCGCATACAAAACCAGATTTACCTGCACATCGTGTTGTCAATCGAAATGGATTGCTCACTGGTAAACACCATTTTGGTGGACCTAGGGTGATGCAGCAGTTGTTGGAAAATGAGGGGCATCAAATCGAAAATGACCAAATCATCGACTTCAAACAAGTGTTTTGGGATCCAGTTAACCCTATGTAAGTTGCTGGCTTTGTGCTATATTTGTAATTTAAAATCATTTTCAAAAACAAACTTGAAAAAATCTGAAATTGAGTCTATTGTCAAAGACATTCCACTGCTGGGTTCCTCCCAAAGCATAGGAGATGCCGGTGCATTGGCAAATGTTCAGATTATAGGAAAGGAAGTTCTTATCGATATATTGATGCATAGTCCGAGTTTACAATCTAGAAAAAAGATAGAAACGCATGTTGGGGATGCCTTAAAGGAAAAATTAAGTGATGACTACACGTACATAGTCAAAGTTACGCATAAGAACACTGCTGAAGAAAAGCCAAATCTCATTAAAGGAAAGCCACTGAAAGGAGTTCAAAATATCATTGCGATCGCCTCTGGAAAAGGAGGCGTTGGCAAATCTACAGTAACAGCCAATCTTGCAGTTACTCTCTCCAAAATGGGTTTTAAGGTTGGTGTTCTCGATGCAGATATATATGGGCCATCCATGCCATTAATGTTTGATGTTACTTTTGAACGCCCACTGTCTGTGCAGGTTGATGGCAAGTCAAAAATGAAACCAATTGAAAACTATGGTGTTCAACTATTATCGATTGGCTTTTTTACAAAGCCTGATCAGGCAGTCATTTGGCGAGGTCCAATGGCATCCAAGGCGCTGAATCAAATGATTTTCGATGCCGATTGGGGTGCGCTAGACTTTTTGCTGATAGATTTGCCACCTGGAACAGGAGATATTCATCTTAGTATTTTGCAAGCCCTTCCAGTCACTGGTGCTGTTGTGGTGAGTACACCTCAGGTCGTTGCACTTGCTGACGCCAAAAAAGGTGTAGCGATGTTTCAACAAGATTCGATACAGGTTCCTGTTTTAGGCATAGTGGAGAATATGTCCTATTTCACTCCAGATGAACTCCTTGAAAACAAATATTATATTTTCGGAAGAGATGGTGCAAAGTATCTGGCAGAGGATATAGATGTACCATTTCTCGGCGGCTTGCCCTTGGTGCAAGGTCTTCGGGAAGCAGGAGATGTTGGTAGGCCAGCTGTACTGCAAGGTGGAGCGATCGAAAATGCATTCACAAGTATCACACAATCACTGATTACGCAACTTGTGAAGCGAAACAAAGAATTACCCCCTACAGAAATTGTGAAGATCACCACCATGGCTGGTTGTTCCGCAGTTTCCTAATATTTTGAATATGGTAGAATTAAAAGAACAAGTAGAACAAGCACTGGAAGAAATTCGCCCTTTTTTGGTCAACGATGGTGGAAATATATCGTTGGTTGCCATTGAAGGAGACACTGTTATTGTCGAACTAGAGGGAAATTGCATTTCTTGTAGTGTCAATCAAATGACCTTGCAGTTGGGTGTTGAGACAACCATAAAGAAATATGCTCCACAGATCAAAAAGGTGGTTAAAGTGAATTGATTTTAGTCTTTATCAAATTAAAAATGAGTAGGCAAGTCCAGCCAAAAGCCCACCTGTAAGAGGACCCAAAACGGGTATCCATGAGTAGGACCAATCAGGCTCCGCTTTTTTTCCTCGAAATAATACATATACAATACGTGGACCCAAATCACGAGCGGGGTTAATCGCATAACTAGTTGTGCCGCCAAGTGTCATTCCAATAAGCCAAACAAGAACACCTACAGGAAAGGCATCCATCGACCCGATTCCATACTGAATATCGTCTAATCCATCAATGGTCAGGATAGGGCTTGCAATAAAAAAAATCAAGAACACAAGCATAAACGTACCTGCACATTCGCTAAAAAAATTGTTCGCATAGTTCCTAATGGCTGGTTCAGTGGAAAAGCACCCTCTGATGATATTTTCATCAGTTGTTGACCGGATATGATCGTTATAAAATAGATATGCAACCGCAGCACCCAGCATGGCGCCAAGAAGTTGTGCAAGTAGGTACTCAGGTACATGAGACCATGCAAACTTATCGGCAATTGCAAATCCAACCGTTACAGCGGGGTTTAGGTGTGCTCCACTGTAGGATCCAGAAACAATTACGCCAAAAAACACAGCAAATCCCCAAGCAGTGGTAATCAAAATCCATTTCCCAGCTGGGTTTGATCCAAAAGCTTTTGTTCTATTCAAAGAAACATTTGCAACAACGCCAATACCCAAAAAAAGTAAAACAGCAGTGCCAATGAATTCAGCTAAAAAGGGTGACATTTTTAATTATTATTTTGTTTTTATTGACTGACGAAAAACGATCTTATTAGGTAACAAATATATTCATTTTAGACATAGAATTGGCTTGTAAATTCAATTACTAGATCAGCTTTTGAGTTGAAAAAAGAAAAGATTAAAAACTTTAACGAGGGCCGTGAAGCTTTCCGCCAGTAGCTTCGGACAAAGAAATACAGCCCTTTTGCTGACCTGGGATCGGGACATGATGCAAGTGCTCTGTTACGATGATTAGATTGATCCGAAAAGCATATATCGCCAAGTCTCTAAGTGATGTGAGTGCCAAATAACTCTTTGATTCAACACCAATATCTTTAGGCATAAGTGTACCATCTGCTACTGCGTTGAGCTCAGAATTCCAAGATTCCTCATCATCTTTTGAAGCTTTGAAATAATTGCTCAGAAAGTGATTCAAATTCTCAGGATCATCACTTTCATCTATGTCTTGAATGAGTGAGTCAAGGCTTAAACAGAGTAGACTTACTTGCTTATTGCCAAAGACCCCATGAAGATAGTTATCGACAAATTCTGCCAACCCAAGCTCCGATGCGCCGGGAATACCATCTTCAGTTTGTGGTAAGATAAGGTTAAGTATCTTTTCAACGTATTTGAATTGTTTTTTGGAAAAAACTTTTGGTCGGAAAACTGAAGAGGAGCTTGTACAACTTTGCATCATACTGATGATAGATGGGGTTACTGCTATGGCACCAAATGATAATCCTAAATTTTTTAAAGCATTTCTCCTATTCATGGGATTATAAATTTCTATTATTTATCTGATTGACAGCGTAGTTTGCTGCCCGTGCAGTCAATGCCATATAGGTTAGAGATGGGTTTTGATTTCCACCAGATGTCATACATGCACCGTCTGTTACAAATACATTTGGCACTTCATGAAGCTGATTAAAGGCATTGAGAACCGAGGTTTTTGGATCTTTACCCATTCTTGCAGTTCCCATTTCATGAATTCCCAGTCCTAGTGAATATTCATCATCGAAAGCTTTAACATTCTTGAAACCAGCAGTCTCCAACATTTCAACTGCTTGAGACTTCATGTCCTTTCTCATTGCAAGTTCATTTTCCTTTATCTCAGCATCAAAAGTAACGGTTGGCAGTCCCCACTTATCCTTGTTGTCATAATCCAAATACATCTTGTTTTCGTGGTAGGGCAGTATCTCTCCAAAGGCATTCATGTCAATTGACCAGTCACCAGGTTTGAGCATCGCACGTTTAAAATCTGCCCCATAGCCCATTTCCTTTACTGGTTGCGGCCATACGTCGCGTTCGCTATTGCCATAATAGCCATATCCTCTGATAAAGTCTGTATGATTTGTGTCGCCTCCCAAGTTTCTAAATCGTGGAATAATAAAATTACCTGGGCGATTTCCTGTGTAATACTGGTCTTGAAAACCATCAAATGTAGCGTAAGCACCTGCTTTAAAGTGATGGTCCATGATGTTGTGACCGAGCTCGCCCGAGCGATTGCCCATACCCTCTGGAAAGTATCTTGATTTTGATTGCATGAGTATCGATGTTGAAGCTACTGCTGATGCACAGAGAAATATGATTTTAGCATTGTAGTTATATGTCATATTTGTTTCCCTATCGATTACTTTCACTCCTGATGCTTTTTTGGTTTCGGGATCAAAGACGACTTCATACACAATAGAATTTGGTCTTAATGTCATGTTTCCAGTCGCCTCAGCCATCGGAAGGGTAGAGGATTGGCTACTGAAATAAGAACCAAACGGACAACCTCTAGAACAGCGATTTCTATATTGACAGCTTATGCGACCAGCACCTGGTTTTGAGCCCTCAGTCACATGAGCCATTCTACCCATGGTAAGGACTCGATTTGAATAATTTTTTTTCAATGCCTCTCTAAGGTGCTTTTCTGTGCACTTTAGCTCCATTGGTTTCAAAAACTCACTGTCAGGCAGTTGAGGTAAACCTAATTTTTCACCTGAAATTCCAACATGCTTCTCCACATAAGAATACCAAGGCGCAATATCTTTATAACGAATGGGCCAGTCAACGGCGATGCCGTCTTTAGCATTGGCTTCAAAATCATAATCACTCAGTCGGTAACTGTGTCTGCCCCAAAGTAGAGATCGACCACCAACATGATACCCTCGGATCCAATCAAAACATTTATCCTCATTGTATGGATGATCAATGTCATCGACAAAAAAGTGTTTGGTTGCCTCTTTAGTCGTATAACCAGTTCTGCTTTGTTTGGCTTGACGTTTTTTGGTTTCTTTCGTAATAACATTCCCATGTTCAAAATCCCATGCATCCATATTCATGGTTGGATAGTCTTCAATATGACGAACCATAGGCCCTCTTTCTAAAACCAAGGTTTTTAAACCTTTTTCTGTGAGCTCTTTTGCTGCCCAGCCACCACTTATGCCTGTACCAACAACAATGGCATCAAATGTTGTTTCATTACCTAGATTCATTCACTATTGAGTTAAATGATTTTAAATTTTAAGCACATAAACTTACAATAATTTTTAGACTGTAGTTGTAGGTTTCATATTCTCTAATGTAGAAAAATATTTATGAATTAAAAGTATTTAAAAAAAACTTTACTAATTTGTAAATTCAATTTGACTATTCCAATTTTTATGATTATGAATTTTAGTCTGTTTAAAATTATTCCATGAAAAGAAGATCGTTTTTAAAACAAGCTGGTGCAAGCTCTTTGGCATTCACAATTGTACCATCATTTGTGTTGGGGAAACAACACACAGCGCCAAGTGATTTGTTATATCTTTCTTGTTTTGGCGTTGGCGGCCGAGGTGAGAGTCTTATACAAGCACTTGAAGCTACAACTAAAGTTCGGATTGTTTCTCTTTGTGATGTTGATCGCAATCAAGCAATTAACACCATTAATGCCTATCCAAATGCTCATTATTACCAAGACTTTAGAGATGTGTATGACAAACATCTCAACGAAATTGATGCAATAATGGTTGCTACTCCGGATCATACGCATGCATGTATTTCGCTACCGTTTATGTGTGCAAAAAAACATGCTTATGTTGAAAAGCCATTGACTCATAATATCTATGAGGCTCGTTTAATGGCAGAAACAGCACAAGAAGAAAAAATCGTAACCCAAATGGGAAATCAAGGGGTTTCTGATGGTGGGGCAAAAATTATTAAAGGTTGGATTGACAAAGGAGATATTGGCAAAGTCACAACAATTGATTGCTGGACAAATCGTCCAGTTTGGCCACAAGGTTTTAGCAACCTGCCAAAAGAAGCAGAGGTTCCAGAAACCCTCAATTGGGATCAATGGTTAGGCCCCTCAGCTTATCGACCATACAGTCCAGCATACCTTCCTTTCAAATGGAGAAGTTATTGGGATTTTGGAACTGGGGCATTGGGTGATATGGGTTGTCATATTATCGAAACACCTTTCAATGCTTTAGATCTTGACTTTCCTATTAGTGTAGAGTCAAGCAATACTGAATTTTGGATCGATGACTTTAAGCGAGCTGAAAACTTGATCACTTTCCCCGCAAGCAGTAAAGTTCAAATGCAATTTGAAATTGATGATAGTGTTGTAAATCTCAATTGGTATGATGGAGGAATTTTACCAAATCACCCTGAGGGCTTAGACTTAAACGAAAAACTTGGAGCATCAGGCGGAGGCACAATCATTTATGGAGAAAAAGGAATCATCATTGCAGATTTTTATTCTCGTAATCCAAGACTATTTCTCAAGAACAAGAAAAATGGAATCCCAAAATTAATAAAAGAAAAAGCTTCCAAAGCTATCGCGTCAAAATCGCATGCGTTAGATTTTGTTGAAGCCTGTATTAATGGTGGTTCAGCAAAGTCCGATTTTGCTTCAGGTGGTAAATTAACAGAAATTATATTGATGGGGAATTTGGCTATTTATAATTCTCAACAACAACAAAAGGCTTGGGATGAATCGCCACCACGAAAGTTGAAATGGGATGGAAAAAATATGCGTGTGATCAATCGACCAGACCTCGACCACATCATACGGGGAAGTTATAGGGATGGTTGGAAATTAGATGTAAATTATAAATAGAAGAACATTTTATTCAACGCAAGTATTCTGCTATTGCCCTTGCCTCATCGTAAGTCAGATTTTGATTATACATAATGACATTGTTGTATTCTTCAAGTAACTGCATGGCAACGGGATCTTTTTTGACCATCTCAATTGGGTTGAGCATGATGTTCATGACCCACGAAGGGCTTCTACGATCGTAAAGACCATTTAGCGCTGGCCCGATATAACGCTTGTCAAACTTGTGGCAAGCAGTGCATTTTTGATCATAAAGTTGCTTTCCTAGCTGCACCATTTTATCATCAATATCTGAAAAAACGAGATCTTTTACAGGCCCAATACCATAATTCGTTAAATCAACCTGTGAAGACGAACTTGTACTTTCATCTTTTTGGGAAGTAGCAATACTTACTTGACCATAAGTAGCCTTCTTCTTTTCTGTTTTTTTTTCCTGACCACATGAGATCAATACTACGGCTAGAAATAATAGTATTTTTTTCAAGGTTATCGTAAATTTTTGATTTTAATGTTTTTAAATGCAACTGGATTCCCATGATCTTGAAGTCCAATCTTTCCTGTTTTATAAGTGCCAAACTTGCTCCAGTCTTTAAATTTGGAACCAGCAATCATTTTCTCCCATTGCACCCCATTGATTGGAAACTCATGAATTTTAACAGAGTTCAGCACCACATGGCCATGATTTTTCTCATGATTAATATGAATGACAACATGGTTCCACATTCCTGCAGGCTTCGCGACTTGTTCTGATGGTCTAGACAAGTCGTACAATGCACCTGGTTGATAGAATTCATCTTCTTTCTCACGTGAAGAATCGTATTTCGCCTTATCAATATCCAGTATTTGTACTTCAGGTCCTGTGTAGTAAGGCTCTGATAAATCTGGATCCTCGACCACTCCCCAAAAAATACCACTATTACCACCTTCTGAAATTTTCCACTCAATTGAAAGCTCAAAATTTGTGTACTCGTCGTCAGTTACAATGTTATAGGAACGACCCTTATCTTTTTTTTCTGTTGGAGGATTAAATTTCAATACACCTTCTTCAGCTGTCCAAAATTTTTCTGGAACACCGCCATTGTAAATATGCCATCCGTTCAAGGTCTCACCATCAAACAACGAGACCCATTCGGTTTCGTTGTTGTTTGCTTCTTTCTTTTGTTTTTTAGTGGGGTTACAACCAACTAAAAGAATGAATGTAAATATGTAAATTAAAGGATTCATTATTTAAGATTTAAAATTGATTTTAATTTTTTTTCATCCAATTTTGCGCCAGCAAAATCATCAAACTTTTTATCAGTTGTTTGGATGATATGTTTTTGTATAAATTCTGCACCTTCCTTGGCTCCTTGCTCAGGGCTTTTGATACAGCATTCCCATTCCATAACAGCCCAAACATCACAGCCATATTCAGTGAGTTTAGAAAATATCGCTTTAAAGTCGATTTGACCATCCCCAATAGATCGATATCTTCCGGCTCTGTTTTGCCAATCTTCATATCCACCAAAGGCACCTTTTTTTCCATTTGGATTAAATTCTGAATCCTTTACATGAAAAGCTTTTATAAATTCATGATAATGATCGATATAGGATAAATAGTCAAGTTGTTGCAAAACAAAATGACTTGGATCGTATAGTATTTTAACACGATTGTGCTGTTGGGTGGCATCGTAAAACCTTTCAAAAGTCACCCCATCATGTAGATCTTCGCCAGGGTGAATTTCATAGCAGATATCAACACCATTATCTTCAAAAACATCTAAGATTGGCAGCCATCGTTTTGCGAGTTCGGCAAATCCCATTTCGACCAAACCAGGTGGACGTTGTGGCCATGGGTGCCAAGTGTGCCACAATAAAGCACCTGAAAAAGTTGCATGAGCGTTAAGATCAAGTCTTCGGCTTGCAACTGCTGCTTTCTTCACTGTTTCAATCGCCCACTCTGTTCGCCCCTTTGGATTATTTTTAAATTCTTTTGGCGCAAAGTTGTCAAACATAATGTCATAGGCTGGATGCACTGCAACCAACTGACCTTGCAGATGAGTTGATAGTTCAGTGATTTCTAAGCCATACTGATTTATTTTGCCTTTGAGTTCATCACAATAATCTTGGCTTTCAGCAGCAAGATCAAGGTCAATCAAAAAATGTTCCCATGTTGGAATTTGAATCCCTTTGTAGCCCAAATCAGATACCCATTTACACATACCATCTAGGGTATTAAAAGGTGCTTTGTCATCGACAAACTGTGCAAGAAATATGGCTGGTCCTTTGATTGTTTTCATTTTTTTCTTATTTGATTTCAGTCCATTGATTTCCAGATTTATGGGATTGAATCACGCATTCAATAAACTGCATGCCTCGCACGCCATCAATTAAATCTGGGTATGAACCCTCACGAGTGTTATTGGTTATCGCATCAGCGACGCCATGATAGATATTTCCCATAGCATCGAAGATTCCTTCAGGGTGTCCGGGGGGGAGCTTGGTCGATTGGGTTGCTGCATCGCTATTGTACTCATGCCCAGGCTTAAGCACCTGGAGTGTAGAGCCTTCCAATCCATGGTACAAATAGTTGGGATTTTCTTGCGCCCATTTCAAGTGTCCTTTTGTTCCATAGATGGCAACTGTAAAGTTGTTTTCTTCGGCTGTTGCAATTTGACTCGCTCTCAAAACTCCCTTTGCATTGCCATCTAAACGAAGAAGAACTGTACCATCAATATCCATTACATTGTCTTCATATAAATAATTCAAATCTGCAAGAATGGATTTAATCGGTTGCCCTGTAACATATTCAAGCATCTGAAATGCATGCGTTCCTACGTCACCAATACAGCAACTTTGACCTGATTTCTCGGGTTGTAGTCGCCACACCTTTTTTCTACTCTCTGGATCATGAATGACAGGGTTAATCCAACCTTGATAGTATTGGGCATCAATTTTTTGAATAGTTCCGATTTTGCCATCTTGAATCATGCTTCGCATCTGACGAACCATCGGATAGCCAGAATAAGTGTAGGTCACAGCAAAAATAAGTTGTTTATCTTCCCTAAGTTTCTTTAGCTCAAGTGCTTCGGCGTAACTGGTCGTCAGTGGTTTTTCGCATATCACATGAAAACCTTCTTCTAATAATCTTTTTGCCATGGGAAAATGAAGGAAGTTTGGGGTAAGTACAGAAACGACTTCAATACGTTTGTCTTCAGCAAGAGAATGCTCTTTTGAAAGGAGTTCTTCAAGGTCTTTGTAGATGCGATCTTCGTTTAGACCAATTTTTTTGGCAAATCTGAAATTGTCTTCCCAGTTAGGGTTGAAAACACCACCTACAATTTCAAACCGATCAAACATTGATGAGGCGATGCGGTGAACAGGTCCAATAAATGAGTCACCACCACCACCCAATATACCCATACGTATTTTAGCCATTGACATCAATTTTTTCGTTCTTGAAAGTAATTAAAAATATCAACAATACTACAAATGCAAACCCAGTAGGCGCAATCCACACTTGTGACCATTGAAGACCTTCATCTAAAGCATACATGTCATAAATTTTACCAGCTGACCAAAACCCAACAAACATCCCAAGACCATAAGTGGCCAGCGTAATTAATCCTTGTGCAGCACTCTTGATTTTGGGCCCGGCTTTGGCATCAGTATATACTTGACCAGTGACGAAAAAGAAGTCATAACAAATACCATGTAGCAATATGCCAAAAATTAACATATATGTTTTTTCATCTGCATCGCCATAAGCGAACAATATGTATCGTAGCACCCATGCCAACATCCCAATGATGAGTGTTTTTTTTAACCCAAGTCTCAAAAGGAAGTAGGGCAGTAGCAACATAAAAATAACTTCTGACACTTGACCTAATGCCATTTTTCCTGTTGGGTTGGTCAACCCAACATCAGTTAAAAATGGATTTGCATGTTGATAGTAAAATGCAAGAGGAATACAAATGAGAATTGATGAAATAAAAAAGACGAGATAGTTTCGATCATTAAAGAGCTTGAGCGCATCAAGACCTAAAATTTCACGAAGACTGATCTTTTCGCCTGCACTTTTTGCTGGCGGTGTTTTTGGCAAAAAGAAGCTAAATATTCCAAGTCCAAAAGAAGCATATGCTGCCATAAGAAAGGTGTTTTGCAACATCCCGTCAGCAACAGCAGAAGCACTATCCCATGAAAAATAATAGCTTATCATGGCACCTGCGACAATCCAACCAACAGTCCCAAATACTCGAATGAGTGAAAATTCTTTTGCAGCTTCACTCATCTGATAAAAAGACACCGAATTTACAAGCGCAAGTGTAGGCATATATAAGACCATATACCCCAGAACATAGGGGTAGAAATCATCAAAACTTGCAGCACTTGCCATCATCAGCATCATCACGCCACCAGCCGAATGAAGTATCGCTAGTATTCTTTCTGCGTTAAAAAAACGATCTGCAATCAACCCAATGATAAATGGCGCAATGATTGCACCCCAAGATTGTGTTGAATAAGCCATTGCAGTCTCATAACCAGAGGCACTGAGATTTTGTGATAAAAAAGTCCCCATCGTCACAAACCATGCCCCCCAAATAAAGAATTCGAGAAACATCATTACTGATAGTTGAATTTTAATTTTTAGATTCATTTGTAGAACTTAAAATGTATTTTTCGATCAAGCGTTTTGTATGAAGAATTCCATCTTCAACAGGCATGCGTTTTCCCTCATATTCGACACCAATATATCCAGCATAACCAGCCTCTAAAACAACATTCAGCATCCTTTCATAATCAATTTTGGTTTCATTTCCCTGGAGATCAAAATCATAGGATTTTGCACTGACGGCTAATGCTCTAGGCATCATTTCTTGAACACCTTTATATTTATCATATTCATTGACACATGCACCTTCTTCTTTGGCAATACAAAAGTTTCCAAAATCTGGAAGCGTACCACAGTTGGGGAGATTTACCGCATTGATGACCTCCATTAGCAATCCAGCGTTAGACGAAAGACCCCCATGATTTTCAACTACGATATTGATGTTGGATTTTGAGGCATGTTCTGAAAGAGACATCAAACTTTTTACAGAGAGTTCTTTCCAAAGCTGTTGGTTGGTTGTTCCATATAAGTTCACTCGGATTGCATTGCACCCAAGCTTCGCAGCGGCATCAATCCAAACGCTGTGATTTTCAACTGCCAGAAGTCGCTTAGTTTCGTCTTCATTTGAAAGGCGACCTTCGCCATCAATCATAATTAAAACATTATCCAAGTCATATTTTTGGGATTCTGCAAGACTTTTACTGACAAAATTTTCAATCGCTTTGTTTTTGTCTTTTGCATTGTAAATGTCTTTGTATAGCTGTGTAACATATTCAAGACCAGAAAATCCAAAGCCACTGGAAATTTTCGCAAAGTCATAGGGATCTAGAGTACCACTACGAATGGATTTGTTTAGTGACCATTGCGCCAAAGACAGTTGAATTGTTTTTTTGGTTTTCGTTTTTAACAAATGGTGTTTTGATTTCATACTTTTATTTGCAAATCCAAGTGTTGAAACACCAAACAATACTAAGGACATGTTTTGTAAGAAATGGACTCTTTTCATTTTGTTATTCTTTAGTGATAATCCTTGTGTTTTGTTCGTCAATAACTTGACATTAACACTCAAAAATTAAATATAGACATATTTTGCAAATCGGAATTTGATTGAGCCAAAGTTTTTAAATCTATTTTACTGTGAATACAGCGACTGATATATTTCTAAAATTATTTTCATAATGAAGTCTTGATAATCCAAAAAACAGCAATAAACTGCAAAAAGAATTAAATAAATGAGTAATTTGCCAGAGTGAATTTTAAATAAACATAAATTGCTATGTATAATCTATTTTAAAAATTGTGAGAAATCTTCTACACATACAATTTACCTTTATGTTACTATTTGGCATTATAGGTTTTGGTCAACAACTCGATCCTGATCTTGCTGAAAACCAAGGGATGTCTTCAACTCGACTGTCAAATATAGATTACGCTTTTACCAATTATATAGATAATGACAAATTACCAGGATCTGTAATACTGGTTGCTAGGAATGGTAAAATCGTGTATCACAAATCTTTTGGGATGAGTGATATGGAAAATAAAATTCCAATGACTAACGATAAAATATTTAGGATTGCCTCACAAACCAAGGCATTGATTAGTGTTGGCATAATGATGTTGCAGGAAGAGGGCAAATTGTTGTTGTCAGATTCTTTATCTACTCATATTCCTGAGTTTAATAAGTCCAAAGTTGCCGAGAAAAAAGGTAGAAAACGTTATCGTATAGTGAATGCCAAAAGACCAATTAGGATACGTGACCTGATGACACATACAGCAGGGATAGGTTATGGTTTTGGTCCAGCAGCACATCTATGGAAAAAAGCAGATTTGCAGGGTTGGTATTTTGCTCACAAGGATGAGCCGATTTTAGAATCCATTCGAAAAATGGCAAAACTCCCGATGGAGGCGCACCCAGGAGAGGCATTCGTTTATGGTTACAATACAGACATCCTCGGAGCTGTTATCGAAGTCGTTTCTGGACAGCCGCTGGATGTGTTTTTGAAAGAGAGAATTCTCGACCCCCTTGGAATGTTTGACACCCATTTTTATTTGCCCAAACAAAAATCATCACGATTAACTGTGGTGTACAATCAAGTGGATTATGAACTCGTACGCGCCGAGGAGAATGGAGATGATGGAACTATTGAACATGAAGAATCGCAAGGTCATTATATCAATGGCCCTCGCAAAAGTTTCTCAGGAGGAGCAGGTTTGTTGAGTACCTCCAATGATTATGCCAAGTTTTTACAAATGCTTTTAAATGGGGGTTTGTATAATGATTATCGTCTATTATCAAGAAAATCTGTGGAGCTGATGACTGCCGATCACATGAATGGCGATCACTATGAAGGGGTTCGTTTTCCGTGGGACTGGGGTACTGGATTTGGTCTAGGGTTTTCCATCACCAATGATCTTGGAGATCGCGGCATTTTGGGGAGTGTTGGCGAATATGGATGGGGAGGTGCATATCACAGCAGTTATTTTGTAAACCCCGAAGAAAAGTTAGTGGTTGTTTATTTCACGCAAGTGGTTCCAATCACGTTGGACGATCATCAAAAACTAAAAGCACTTGTCTATCAGGCTATTGTTGACTAGACTCAATATATTAACGTAAAACGGTTATAGATTTTCCTCCTTTTAACTTGTTATCAAAGCTGCGTAAAACAACAACATCATCAGGATCAACTGCTATGGGGCGTTGATATGCCATTGATGAGGAGTTTGGCGTTGACCCATTTAAGGTGTAGTGAACGCGCATCCCTGGAAATGGACTTCTGACAAATAATGAATCGTTTTTAATGATACCCCCTGGCTTTGGTAAATCATGATAAAAATCAGGAAACAGATTGTTGATCAAAGGCAGTGTTCGTTTCCCCATGACATTTAAAAACTGATTCCAATTTTTTGTTATTTTATGTTCTTGTGCACTGGTTTGATCGGAAATCCAATATGGTTTTTTGGCCCAAGCTCTTTCTGCAAATACAATCAGATTTGGCATTAGCATTTGATCTAAAATTGTTTCACTTGTAACAGTTTCAGTCCACAACTGGCCTTGTATCCCAATGAGATTGTCTTGCTTGGTTGGGTTGAGTTTTGTTGTTTTTAAAATATAATCAGATGAGATGTTGTGCTTTAGATTTAAGGCCTTATTGGCAAAAATATCCTGAGGATCAATTGCCCAAGTGTCGAAATAATCTACATAGCCAGACCAATTCAGTCCAAAAGCGTCCATGTCATTGTCGTTGGCCATATCAAAATAAAATGCTGAAGAGTTGCTCATTACTGTTTTAAAACCTGCATTGGCAAGTTTATAGACCATGTCCTCACGACCCCCGCCCCATGTATTATTCCAAGAATATGGAATGACATTATAATCAAATCGCACTTCTTTTATTTTGGTTTCACTTTGACTGTTTTTAGAGTGTACAAGTAAAAAATCCTCCCACCCAGACATCACAGCGCCATGCTTTTCAATACTACTCTTCATGCGTAAAAGTGCATCATTGTAAAGGCTTTCAAGATCTATATCATTGATAGTGTCAGTTGTAGAATTTATGCACCTTGGAGATCCTTCCCAAACACCATAAGGCAACTCATCAGCTCCAATATTAAAATGTTTAAGCGGAACATTGGCCTTTTGATACATGGCTGCAACCTCTGCAACTACCTTATCAAAAAATCTATATGAACTCTCCATACATATATTAATGGTATTGTCATTGTATAGCTGAGCAGATTGATAGACACTATTGTCATGGGGGTCAGAGAGTGCATACATTTCGGCACCTTTGTAGTCGCCTAAGGCATTGAGCCTGTTACGCCTTGCATCCATCGAAACAATCGAGGCACGAGCATGTGAGGGAAAACTGAGTTGAGGAATTATGGTAATATTTTTTGCTTTGGCATATTGCAACAAGGAAACAAAATCATCTTGCGATAAGAACCCATTTCCAGTTATACCACCAGTTGCCCCAGACCCATACATGGGGATTAACTGGTCACTTTCATCAGTTGTAAATCCTCTTTTAGCACCTATTTCAGTAAGCTCCGGAAGCCCTGTGATTTCGAGTCGCCAACCTTCATCGTCTGAGAGTTTTATATCAAAATGATTGAGTTTAAACATCGCCATCAAATCTATAATCTGTTTGAGTTTGTCTACTCCATAAAAGTTTCGGGCGATGTCAAGCATAAACCCTCGATATTTAAAACGAGGGCTGTCAGAAATTTGAATTATAGGCCATCCTCGATTTTCTAATTCTGCAATCTGATCGATTTGTAGTAATGATTGAAGGGCGTATAATAGTCCACCATACGAACCTGTTTCAACAACCACTCGGTCTTCTTTAATTTTCAAATGGTATTCTTCAGGTGCAATGTCTTTTGTATGATTGAGAATTACATTTGCTCCTTCATCTGACTCGACCCAATCGATCCTAACAGCTGGAAAAAGAGAGGATACTATTTTTTCAAAAGGGGCTTTAATTAACAAATCAAATTCATCACTTTCTGCCTTTCCATTGATACATACACGCCAGTTAGTTAGGCGATTTCGCTCGTATTGGGGTGTGGAGGAAAATTTTGGACTTGGAACAACCCATGAGATTGAGTCTGTTGGGATGGTTTTAATATTTGCTAGATTTTGATATCGATCTTTGGCTGTCGGCAAGTTTAACCCATCGAGTCCCTCTGCCTTTTGCCAGTCGATATTGGTTTGTAAATCAATGGTTTGTAAAGTTGTTACAACAAATGCACCTCTAGGGCCTAGGGGCAATCGATTCATCAGACCTTTTGTCGCCGCACTGAAAGAGATGCTTTCGCCAGCACTTAATTGCCATGAATCACCAAACCTTAGAATCAAATAGGAGTTGCCATTTACACGCTCAAAATCAATTCCTTTGGGAAGGCTTTCTTGCAGTGGCTCTCCAAGAATTTGATTCCAGTGTAACGACCATTTGTTTTCGATAAAATCGAATGATGTGTTGTTGGTAAGGGTGAAAACGACATCCATGGTGTTGTTTTGAAGATCAAACTTTTCGATTCTATAATCCAATACTGCACTTGGCTCATCTGAGGATGAACAAGCGACAAAAAATATTGATATCAATACATAAAACGACAATAAAGTTTGTCGAAAAGTAAAGTCAGGTTTTTTCATAAATCTGGGTTTTTTGATTTGTTTACATAAGCAAGATAGACAATCAAATTTTATTTTAAGGGTTGTAGCGAACAAAGCCTTCCACAGCTTCAAACTCTGGTAGTCCTAGTAAGTTATACTGATTTGCGGTATGGGTATTTCGCTGTTCTGCACGCTGCCAAAATTCTCTTGCATCTGGCCCTGGAAACATCGCACGATCCTTTTGGGATTGATGTTTGAAAATAGCTTCTCTTTTTCTCAGCACATTCTTAGGGCTCAGTGGCACTGCCATTTCAATCTCATTGACACCCCACTCTTGCCACGCTCCTCTGTATAGCCAAACCTGTGTGTCTTTCAACCATGCATCCCTAGCCTTTTTCAACTCATTGATAGCATCAAAAATCACTTGCAGGCATACGTGATGTGTGCCATGTGGGTCAGACAAATCACCAGCAGCAAAGATCTTTTTCGGCTTTACTTTTCGCAGCAGTTTTACAGTGAGATCAACGTCTTTTTTGGTATGTGGTTTTTTCTTGACAGCTCCAGTTTCGTAAAAAGGTAAACTCATAAAGTGAGCCTTGTTTTCTGGCACACCACATACGCGGCAGGCAGCCAAGGCTTCTCCTTTTCTAATGAGACCCTTCAGCTCCTGAATGCGCAAAGAATCAATATCACCAACCTTCTTTTTTGCAAAAGCAGTGACAATTTTTTGATATTCATCAGTGATTGGTTGTTGACCAGGAGATGCATCTAGGCAAAACTGCATGAATCGAATGACTTCATCGTCATAAACTGCGATATTTCCAGATGTCTGATAGGCCACATGAACATCAAATCCATTGTCAACAAGTTGTATAAACGTACCTCCCATCGAAATGACATCATCGTCGGGGTGAGGACTAAAAACAAGAGCAGTAGATGGGTTTTTGGCATCTGTTTTTTTTGTGCTATTCCAAGTATCAAAGGCTTCGAGAAGCGATTCATGAACCTGATAATTGAGCTGATAGACTTCGTAATCAATGGCAACCAACAATGATTGAAGGTGGTTGTTTTCATAATCCTCTCGCGAAAGTTTTAGGATTGATTTTTCGCAATGCCTCGCAAGCCATATCACTGCCTTTTTGATTTGTTCCGAATCCCAATGACAAGTCCCCACCAGCCATGGTGTTTTTTCTCGACTCAGTTCAGAAGCACTTGCTTTATCAAGTACAAATTCACAGTCAACATGTTGTTGTAAAAAGGTAGCAGGTACTTGTTCGCTGATAGTACCCTCAACAGCTCTTGAAATGATATTTGACTTCCCTTCGCCCCAAGCCATCAAATATACTTTTTTGGCTTTCATAATCGTATCCACACCCATTGTGATAGCTTGTTTGGGAACAAATTGCTCGCCAAAAAAACTGCTAGCCGCATCCTTTCGCGTGATAGGGTCTAGCCAAACTCTTCTTGTTTTGGAGTTAATTGCTGATCCAGGCTCATTAAAACCAATGTGACCAGTACGGCCAATGCCCAGTAGTTGAATGTCTATACCTCCCAGCGACTGAATCGCCTTTTCATATGACTTACAATAATGATCAATTTTTTCAGGAGCTATCGTTCCATCAGGAATATGAATATTTTCTTCTAATATATCGATATGATCAAAGAAATTTTTGTGCATAAACTCTACATAAGAATGAATCGATTTAGGATCCATGGGAAAGTACTCATCTAGATTGAAGGAGTGTACGTTTGCGAAACTTACTTTTCCCTCTTGATAAGCTTGAATGAGGTGTTGATATATTTTTATTGGTGTTGAGCCAGTCGCCAAGCCCAAAACAAAAGGTTTATTTGCGCTTTTTTGATTGATCTGATCGATTATTTCATCACCAATTTTTTGGCATGCAAGACTTGAATCTTCATACACACGAACAGGGATGTGTTCACAGTCGTATTGGTGATTGGCTTCTTTTGTTAGATGATTTAAGGTTGCTTTTGTCATGACATTATTTGCTTATTTATGCAAATTAATGCTTTATTTTGCAGCTTTACAAGCTTTTAATGCTGTTATAGTGTTGATTTTCTCAAAAAATATTATTTTTATATGATAAAATAGCTGTGCTAAAGGAAGAACGTTTTCAGAAGATTTTAGACGAAGTGTCCCTTCGCAACCGGATTCTATTATTGGATATGGCTGCGCAGCTCAATGTTTCTATCGATACCATTCGTAGAGATGTCAAGGAACTTGATAAAAAGCAGCTGATCAAGAAGGTACATGGTGGAGCAATCTCACTTGGGTTTGTGTCCAACAACGCAGCAGTTGATGTGTATGATGTAAATGAAAAGCAATCCATTGCACAAAAAGCAATTCCTTTCATTTCTGATGGTGCTGTCGTATTTATTGATGGGGGAACCACTTGCATGGAGCTCGTAAAACTGATTCCGCCAAAAACGAAAATCACTTGCTTTACTTTGAGTTTGCCGATTGCAAGTGAAATGGTAAAGAAACCAAATGTCGATTTGATTTTCATCGGGGGTAAAATTTCAAAAGAGTCTCACATGAGCGTCAGCGTTGGAGCTGTCAATGAACTTTCTCAGATTCGTTTTGACTACAGTTTTATCAGTACTGGATATATTGATCCAACACATGGATTAAGCGAATTTGATTGGGAGGTTGTACAGATCAAAAGAGCTATTGTCAAAGCATCTCGCAAATCGATACTATTATGTATTTCAAAGAAATTCAACTCCCATCAAAAATACAAATGTGTCAATGTTTCTGACATCGATACCTTGGTGACAGAACTTGACCCAAATGATGTGCTCCTTGACCCTTTCAAGAATTTAAACATCAATATATTGTAGACACCGAGACAAGTTTTTTAGGTCATTTTTTCTCTGTTTTATTATGAGTCCAAAATAGCAATGATGTTAAATTTGCATTTTTTTGCAGTATTATTGTACATTAGCTATGAGTAAATAACTTTAGTGAGATTAGAATGAACAAATTTTTTGTTTTAATATTTATCATTGGCTTGCAACTCCTGCACAGCCAATCGATTTCTTCCTTGAACGACTCCATTCGAAAATATCAGATTAAAGAACCTGAAAAAGCACTTGATTATGGTTATAAAGCAATTTCCACTTCAGATTTTAATAAATTGAGTTGGGATGTTTATGATACAAATTATTTGATAGGTGAGACCTTGTACTACCTTAATTTTGAAAAAGAATCCTTTGATTATTTATTTCAGGCACTCAGGGTTTTCGAAACTTTAACTATTGATCAGAGATTGTTTAAACATATCTCCAAGCCACCCTGGATTTTGGTTACCCTTGGAAACTCTTATTTTAATTATGGAGAATATGAAAGGGCAAGTAGTTATTATTATGAAGCAATCGAAAATTTTGAGTTGTATGAAATAAAACATCAAGAAGATAAGTTTTTTGGGCTCAACACTGTTGAAGGAAATTTGGCGATGATCAGCTATAACTTAGGAGATTATGAGGAATCACTCAAATACTATAAAAAGATATTATCGCGGAGGCAATTAATTGATAAACCTTCAGACATCATCAGATCTTATACCCAGTTTATCAATCTATACTTATTGCAGGATAAGGTAGATGATGCATTAAATTATTTAGAATTGTCTGAGAAAGTTTTTAACACAAAATCTGTTGACCCCTCTTATTCAAGTGATTCAGAAATTCAACTTAGTTTCTCACGAGCCATTTCAACCTATGCTGATTACCTTAAAAATAAGCAACGTTATTCAGAGTCTTTAGAATTGTTTTTGCAAGCAAAAAAACTTGTCGAATCTTTCGCAAACGAAATACCTAGACTGAATGTATCGATTGCGGAGTGTCACATTGGACTGAATAACTATGAGCTTGCTGAATCTATACTAGAGGATAATTTAAAATCCTCATTTAGTCGTCCTCCTGATCAATTTGTTGCCAGAGATAATCGGATTCGAAACTTTAAGGCGATGGTTAATACGTATCAAAGCTTAGGGAAATTCGATAAGGTTTTATCTATTAAAGATTCGATAATATATTACAGCAAACAGTCACAAATTGACCCTTACAAGTCGCTTGATAATGTTGAGAACATAATTTTGTTATCTGAAAAACAAGCTGAAATTAATGAGAGTGAAATGAAGTATAATCGAGCACAGCTTTTATTTTCTGGATTTGCGCTCATACTTATATTATTGGTTATAATTCTCCGAATCAATAATAATTTACAGCGCGAAAGAAGCACAAGATTAGAACTCGAGAGAAATCGATTTGAGGAGGAGCTCAATGCAAAGAAAAGAGAATTGTTTAGCAAAACTAATTTTATCATCCAACGCAACGAGTACCTTCAAAACTTTAGAAAAAGCTTAGGTGGTGATGAGGAACTTCCAGCCTCTCGTGTGAATCGCATGAAAAGAGAAATTTCATCTTTGATTAATTCAGAAAGTGCCTACAGTGAGTTTGACAAAAAGTTTGTTGAGGTGTTTCCAGATTTTTATAAAAAACTCAATGAAAATTATAAATTGTCAAAAGTTGATTTACGTTTGATCGCATACATAAAAATGAATAAGAGCAACAATGAAATTGCTCAAATTTCTGGGATTTCATTGCGCACAGTTCAAAGTCAGCGCTATCGATTGGCAAAAAAATTAAATTTGATAAAAAACCAAGATCTAAACGCATTTATTTTCAGTATTTAATCTAGACCCCTTATTTTTTACCATATTCCCAACTTTTGCAGTCAAATTGCAGTATCTGTTTTTTAGCATGTCGTTTGTGGTATATCTACTTTTGATCCATAACCAAAATGAAATGATTATGAAAATATTATTTAATTTTTTAGCAGTAGCATTGTTTGCGATATCATCAGTTAGTTTGATCGCGCAGCAAACAGTTACTGGAACTGTAACAACAGCTGATGGACCACTTCCTGGTGCCACGATTGTAGTTAAGAGTACAAACACTGGTACAACGACTGATTTTGATGGTAACTTTAGTATTGAAGTATCTGCTGGCGATATATTAGTTGCCTCTTTTGTCGGATATGCAACACAAGAGACAGCTGTAGATTCTTCTTTGCAAATTAATTTTGTTCTACAAGAAGATCAATTGCTTGACGAGGTTGTAATCACAGCCCTTGGTATTTCAAGAGAGAAAAAATCATTGGGATATGCAGTCACAGAAGTTGCTGGCGATAATGTAAATACAATTAAGGATAATAACCTTGCGAGTTCTCTTACAGGTAAGGTTGCAGGGCTTCAAGTATCTGCTGCAGGATCTCTTGGTTCTGGATCAAGAGTTACAATAAGAGGGAACAATTCTTTAGCTGGTAATTCTCAGGCGCTTATTGTTGTTGATGGTATGCCAATTAATGCATCACTACCACTTAGTAATGATGGTGGCCAAAGAGAAGCTGGTTCCAATAATGGGGGTGGTCAGGTAAGTTTTGAACCAAGTATTGCTGGCGGGGGTATTTCAGATATAAATCCTGATGACGTTGAAACTATATCTGTACTCAAAGGACCTGCAGCATCAGCACTTTACGGATCAAGAGCAGGTAATGGAGTCATACTTATTACTACTAAAAAAGGTTCAAGGTCTGATAGATTAGGTGTTACTTTAAAAACAAACCTATATGTTGACAATCCTATGTTTTTACCAGATTTTCAAAACCAGTATGGGCAAGGATCCTTAGGCGCTCCAAATTTAGCTCGTTCAAGTGGAAGCTGGTCTGAGTTATCTTGGGGTGGTAGATTAGATGGTTCTTCACAACCATATTATGATGGATCTAACAAAGCATATAGTGCTAAGCCTAATAATGTTGAGAATTTCTTTAGAACTGGAGTAAGATCAATAACATCCCTATCAATCGATAAAGGATCAGAAAGTGGATCAACACGATTTTCATATACAAATAACTCATCTGAGTCAATTGTTGAGGGGTCTGATTTAGAAAGTCATAACTTTAATTTAAGATCAATAACAAATCTTTCTGATAGATTGACCTTTGACGCTAAGGCCACCTATTTTACTCAAGAAGTAGCTGGTAGAGCATCTTCAGTTGGAGCTCAAGGCCTCATTGGTTATTTATACAGAATGCCAAGAAACGTAGCTATTGATGACATGCGTAATTATCAAATGGAGAATCCTGGAACTCCTTCAGAATTTAAAGTTATTACTTATGGAGACGGCATAATTGGGAATCCTTTTTGGATGGCTCTACATGATGAAAGTTCTGTAAGAAGAAATAGATTTTTAGGTTACACTAAAATAAATTATAAGTTTACGGATTGGTTAAGTGCTTTTATTCGTGTTGGTGCTGATGTAACTAACATTAGAGACATAGAAGTCAAAAAACCTGGACATCACTACTCAGATAATGGACAAATGATGATTCAGGAAAGTCAATTTGGGGAATTAAACTCGGAAGTTTTATTCACTGCTAATCATCAATTTACAGAAAAATTAAATGTTATAGCTAATTTAGGTGGTAATTTATCTAAAAGAAGCTCCGAAGGCATGATGATTTTTGGTTCCGAGTTTAAAATTCCGACGAAATTTTTTGTTTCAAACTTGAAGACTGTTAATTCACCAGTTGAAGCACCACTGGCCGTTAAAAAAGTAAATTCGGCTTATGGTTCTGTTAATTTAGCATATGATAATTTCATATATCTTGATGGTTCGCTTCGCAATGACTGGTCATCTACTTTAAGTGAAAATAATAGATCTTATGCATACAGTTCTTTGAGTTTATCTGCTATACTTAACAGGTTTATTGATCCAGAACAGAATTTTTTCAATTTATTTAAAGTTCGTGCTAGTCTAGCAGAAGTAGGTAACGATACAGATCCATATCAGCTTAATCAAACATACAATGTTCCTGGACAAGGTTACCTTGGGTTAACAGTTTTAAGTAATTCACCTATTAAATTTAATCCAGATTTAAAACCTGAGACAGTAACGTCTTCCGAGTTTGGATTAGAATTAAGTATGCTTAGAAATAAACTTAATTTAGACGTAACCTTCTACAATATCGAAACAGAAGATTTAATTTTTGATGTCCCAGTAGCAGCATCTACAGGATTTACTTTTAATAGAACAAATATCGGTTTAGTGTCCAATAAGGGTTTGGAGATTGCACTTGGTGCAACTTTGATGGATTCAAATAATCTTGTTTGGAATACTTCTCTTTTTTATTCAAAAAATGAAAATAAAGTTGAGGATTTAACAGATGGATTGGACAACTTTACTTACAACACTTCTTCTGATAATAATATTGCTGTAAAAGCTACTGAAGGAGGAAGTATTGGGGATATTTATGGTAAAGTTCTAACTGGTGAAACTGACGCCAGTGGAATACCCACCGCATCTGCTGCTCCTACAGAACTACTAGGAAATACAGAACCCGATTTCTTAGCTGGATGGTCTAATACAATAAGGTTTAATGATTTCTCCATGAGTTTTTTAATAGATGCTCGTGTAGGCGGTCAAATTTATTCACAAACCTCTGCTGATTTAGATAGACAAGGTGTATCTAAAAGAAGTCTTCAATACCGTGATGGAATTTTAGTAAACGGAACTAATACGGGAACTGGAGTTGCTAATACAGAACGCATTTCTGGAGAAGAATACTGGACAGCGATGGGTAACGTTTCTGGGAACTATATTTTTGATCAAGACAACATTAGATTAAGAGAACTTTCAATAGGGTACAATATTTCTGGTGTTGAAAAATTTGGACTTCAAAGCGCAAACATTCAATTGGTAGGAAGAAACTTATTTTTCTTATCTAAGAGTGCTGATGATATAGACCCTGAAATGGTGCTGGGAACATCATTTGGTACACAAGGTATGTCTCACAATGCGATGCCAACATTAAGAAGTTTAGGTCTAAATCTAACATTGAATTTTTAATATAAATACATAACAAAATGAAAAATAGAATATTATTAATCTGCACTAGTTTATTAATCGCAACAGCTCTGTCATGTACAGATGATTTCGATGAAATAAACACACAACCTGATGCACTATCTACTGAAGATATCAGTGCGAAGTTTTTTGTTACTGAAATTCAGCAAAGGCTTTTAAAAGGTAACATGTTTCCTCGCTGGCTAGGAAATGTAATACACGTTGATCAATTTTCTGGTCAATCATCAAATGGATGGGCCGGATCTAGTTGGGATGGCGATTTAGGATGGTTATATAATAGCTTTTGGTCAGACGCTGGTTGTTGGAACCACCTATCGGGTTACAATACTGTCTTAACTTCATATTTGAATAATGTTAATGAAGGTGGCCCTTTAGAGGATGAAATGTATTATGCTCTGGGGCTTATAATGAAAGGGATTTATTATCAACAATTTACAGATGCCTATGGAATGATCCCATACTCAGAAGCATCTGATCCAGATATAGCTTTACCTAAGTTCGATGACCAATTAACCATATACAAAGGAATAATTGCTGAACTTGATGAAGCAATAGAAATTATTGGCGATAAAACAGAAGCTGGTAGTGGTTTTGGGAAGCTTGCAGAAAATGATGTAATATTTAGTGGTAATATGCAAAACTGGAAACAAATGGCAAACAGTTTAAAGTTACGATTAGCACTAAGAGCTCATGGAGCTGCAGGAGAAGATTTTTCTGCAACTGCTGCTTCGGAAGCAATTGCATCCGGTGTGTTGGCTAATGTTGATGGTATGTTTGCAAGCTTTCCTGCTGAAACAAATATATGGGGTGCTTCTTCCGCTGCATGCTATGGAGATGTTTATACATTTGGAGGTGGAGGTAGCGATTGGAGAGTTTCTCAGGCTTTGAATAATGCAATGAAAGATTATGATGATCCAAGGTTATCTTTGATGACTAAACCTGCTACAGGCGGAACAATGACAATAACAAAGCCAACGACTGGTGAAGGTGTTGCTTTGATCGATGTTCATGTTGATTTCGTTAAAGGCTCACTTGATGCTGCTGGTCTTATCCAAGATCAAGATTATACGTGGACAGAAACAGCTACTGATTTGACTATCACTATGCCAGAAAACACCAATTATGTAGGCATGCCTTCAAGAATAAGCCCAAAGCTTAAAGGGTACATGCCAGGAACAATGTTTTCTGAGCCAGCAGATATCATAACTCAAGTTAGAAACGATGAAGGAAAGGATCAATTCCCGGAAGTTGTAATGGCATCAGCTGATTCACATTTTATGATAGCAGAAGCAATTGTAAAGGGACTTGCTAGTGGAGATGCAAATACTTACTATCAATTAGGCTTAGAAAAAGCTATGGCTGTTTGGGATACAGCCCCTTCAGCAGAATTTTTATCTTCTGACATGGGTTCTTTATCTGGTACAATGGAAGAAAAACTAGAGAAAATAGCAACACAACGTTGGTTAGTTAATTACACTAATGGATACGAAAGTTGGGCTATTGTCAGAGATACTGGTTATCCTACAGCAGCAGTCATAACATCCGATGATAACGACATTATCTCTTTTGCTGGGGACTTGAATGGTAGACAGGCACAGAGATTAAGATATGGATCTGACACGTATAATACAAATGGTGATAATGTAAGTGCTGCTGTTTCCATTCAAGGGCCTGATAATATGGCTACAAAATTATGGTTTGCAAAATAATTTAATTAGGTTTTTTATATTTAGTTAGTTTGAAAAAAGCCTGCAAATTGCAGGCTTTTTTTTGTTCTCAACTATTTAACAAATCTCAGTCTTTTATGAGTTGATTTAAACTTTTATAAGTGATCCTTACTGGTGATGTGGATGCAGTTTGAAACAGTATTGTTTTCTTTTTGTTCGCTTTCAAATCAAAATAGTTGTCAGAAAAGTGCCCTTTGGAATCAGCCATTAGCATGATATTTTTTTGCAATACAGGTGAAGTGAGATCAATTGAAAACCCTTTATCTACTTTTTGGATTTCAAAGTGAATTTCATCGTCACCCAACGCTAAATTCTTTGTTTTTTCAAAAAAGTAAGTGTTGGTATGTTCCCCATACTTAGCCTCTAACATAACCTCATTCCCGTTCAGATTTCCCATTTTTTCAACTAAAAAAGATTGAGCTAGGACGCTGGTATTCAAACCAACTTTTACTTCTTTTGAGGAACTCCATAATACATTTCCCTTGAAGTCATACAGCTGTAATGCCAACGTTTCATCAAGATTTTTCAATAAGTCATTGACAATATAGACATCAACCTGATCTCCATCTCTCTTAAATGAAATAAGGATATTTTCAAACGCCTTCTTTGCCTCATAATGTAATGCTTTCCAATTGCCAAAATGATCGATACTCGACCATGAAATCCCGGGCCAACAGTCGTTGAGTTGCCAGTAAAGAGTACCCATATTATAGGGCTTTGCTCTTCTGTGGGCCTCAATTCCCAATCGTATTCCACGCGCCTGCACCACTTGACTCACGTAGGCATAGTCCTCATCATTTTCTGCTACCACATGATCCCTGTCCATATACAGATCAATCAGCGCATACCCACGATGATGTTTTTGGTGTGATTTCATACCCTCAGTGTCGATCTGTATATCATCTGATTGATTAATGAATTTCATCGCCTCTTGACTCGGAAAAGACTGAAACCCAAACTCACTCATAAAGCGTGGAACATAGTCTTCAAAATGTTCAAATGGATAGGCATCATGCCAAACCCACCAATCATGAGCGTCACCCTCAAATTGATACTTAGGATTCCCACGTCCATATTTCGGAGAACTCTCCCAATAATCAATTTGGGTGTGTTTTGCTACTTCTGCTGGTAAAATACTGTCAAATAGTTTTAAGTAGTCGCCCCATATTTTGTCCTTCTGCGCTTGCGTCTTGCCATCTTGCCAACCCCAATTATGCCAACCTTCATTGTTTTCATTATTTCCACACCACAAGACAATACTCGGGTGATTTCGCAAACGTATGAGTTGGTCTTCTGCTTCTTGCTTGGCGTTCTCCAAAAATTCTTCATCACCTGGATACATGGCACAGGCATACATAAAGTCCTGCCACAAAAGGATTCCTTGTTCATCGCATATCTCATAGAAAATATCATTTTCATAAATACCACCACCCCATACACGAAGCATATTCATATTGGCATCAACAGCATCTTGGAGTAAGTTTTCATAATGAGTATCTGTGACTCGATTCTGCAAACTGTGTTGCGGAATATAATTTGCCCCTTTCATATACACAGCCTCCCCATTTATATTGAAATAAAAGGACTGACCATGTTCATCCTCTTCAGCAATGAGTGAAACATTGCGTATGCCATGCTGTAACACGATCTCATCCACTATCGTTTTGTTTTTGATCAATCGAACCTCAACCTGATAGAGGTGTGGATCGCCAAGGTTGTGGGGCCACCAGAATGTGGGGTTTTCAATAGTGACGGGAACCTCGAATTTATCCATTGTACTTGATGTAGGTATTGCCAAAGAAAATTCTTTTCCATCGGCCAACACCTCAATTGTACTTGCCTGATTTGGCGGGCTTGTCAGTGTTACAACAGCAGTGAATTGTGCTTTTTCATTCGTATAGGAATCCTTTTGTAAAAAGATATTTTCAATAGAAGAATCATCCCACGCCTGCAAGGTGATATCTTTCCAAATCCCCATGGTATTTAGCTTCGGACCCCAATCCCAACCATATTGAAACTGCGCCTTGCGCGTAAACACACGATTGCCCTCTGGTAGTGTGTAATCGAGTTTATTTTTCTCAATTTCCTCTTTAACTTGTGTTGGAGCAAAATGAATCGACAGTGTGTTTTGAGACATTAGGAAGTCCTTGACAGGAACCTTAAAAGTCCTGAATGCATTATTGGTTGAAATCAATAAACTGTCATTCAAATAGACCTTCGCATAGGTGTCAAGACCCTCAAATTCAAGTTGGATATTTTCTTTATTGAGTGTACTTGTTGGCACATCAAAATTGGTTTGATAGACCCATGTTGAATCAGCAACCCACTGCACTGTTGTCTCATTTGCTCCAATAAAGGGATCTTCAATGAGTTGATGATCTATCAGATCAGAATATATGTTTCCTGGCACAGTTGCTGAGCGCCACTCGTAAGCGTTGGCAGAACGAAAAGACCAGTTAGAGTCGAGCGTGACTAATGTTGGAAGTTGTTTATTTGATTTGCAGCTAACAAGAATGGCGACAACGCCAATGAGTGTGAGATGTAATTTATGCATGGAGTAATGATATCATTTGTTCAATTATGTTTTGATCAGCATAAGTTTGGTATGTTTCGTCAAAGTGTTTTTCAGAATTCAATGGCAGAAAATCTGTTGTGTTTCTTTTTTCTCGAATGCTGGCAGAGAAATGAATTTCTTTAAAAATAGACGTTTTAAATTTCGATATATTTTTAATGTTAATCCCAGCGGCAGGGATGATTTTTCCACTAAAATTCTCTTGTAATTTTTGAAGTATGGGCAGGCCTTCAACTGCAGTCGATTGTTGACCTGACGTTAGTAGTCTTTCGACACCAATCTTTTCTAACTCAGTTACTGCTTTCAGTGGGTTTGGCACTGAATCAAACGCCCTGTGAAACGTGAACGACAAAGGACGTGTAAATTCTACCAACTCTTTGGTTCGTTTAAGGTCAATGGTCATGTCGGCGTGTAAAACTCCTGAAACAATCCCTTGGCAATGCAACTTTTTACAAAGACTAATGTCCTGTTTCATAATATCAAAATCCTCGTCTGAGTAACAAAAATCTCCACTGCGTGGGCGTATTAAGACATACACTGGTATCGATAGTTTTGAAATCACTTGCTTTACTAACCCATAGGATGGCGTAAGCCCACCAGTTGCTAACTCAGCACAAAGCTCAATTCGATCAGCACCTGCCTTTTCTGCATTGCATGCTGATCGGAAAGAATTCGCGCAAATTTCTACTACCATTTTCCCATTTTTAAGGATAACATCAACTATCGAAAAATCATTAAAATTTGTCTATATTTAGAAAGGATTTATGAATGAAGAAATGTCTTTTTTATAAAAAATCACATGATTTAAATATACCTAAAAATACAGTTAAAAAAACAATTTTGACTTAATTAATCAGCAATTAATATTTCAAAAAGACTAAAATTTTAGCAGAGATTTAACCACAAACACAATCTTATGAATCAAACAAAACACAATTACAGAACGGCTTTTATTTTCTTAACATCCTTGTTTTTTTTATGGGGATTTATCACAGTCCTTGTCGACAGCTTGATCCCACGAATTCGAGATTTGTTTACACTGACTTACTTTCAGGCTGGCTTGGTACAATTTGCTTTTTTTGGGGCATACTTCATCCTATCGATTCCAGCAGGGTTTTTGCTTTCAAAAATTGGATACAAAAGGGGGATAGTCGCAGGACTTATCACTATGGCGATTGGTTGTTTTTTGTTTTACCCTGCTGCTTCCTTTCGTGAATTTAATGTGTTTTTATTGGCATATTTTGTGCTTGCTGGAGGGATTACAGTACTGCAAGTTGCTGCAAACCCTTATGTTGCAGTTTTGGGTTCTGAGTCAGGAGCTGCGAGTCGTCTCAATCTTTCACAAGCATTTAATTCACTAGGTACATCAATTGCCCCCATATTAGGAGCATCGTTTATTCTGAGTGATAAAGTTCGCTCGAGCGATGAGATATCAGAGATGACGAGTACTGCACGTGAAGCCTATCTGATCAGCGAAGCCACAGCAGTGCAGACTCCTTTTATGATCATTACATCTTTTATCATTCTTCTTGCATTGGTGTTTGTCTTTGTTAAATTACCAACAATGCTATCGTCTGCACCAAAAGGCGGATACAGCTCGCTATTGCGAAATAAATCGCTGCTTCTTGGCGCGCTTGGAATCTTTATTTATGTGGGTGCTGAGGTGGCAATTGGCAGTTATCTTGTCAATTATTTTTATGATATGGGTCTTACTGCTATAGTCAAGCATAATGAAGTTATGGCAGCGATTGCCTCGACTTTATTGGGGCAAGACCTCTCAGCAGTGAGTGATTATGGCATCTTGGGTGCTTTCGTTACTTTCTATTGGAGTGGTGCTATGATTGGTCGTTTTGTTGGCTCTTATCTCACCAAAGTTATTCGGCCTTCTGTTGTTCTTTCTTATTTTGCGACCGGTGCGGTACTCATGATTGTTATCTCATCTCAAACCCTAGGCATTGTTTCCATGATTTCTATCCTTGCAGTTGGTCTTTTTAACTCTATAATGTTCCCTACCATTTTCAGTTTATCTTTAGAGGGTTTGGATGACTTGAAACCACAAGCGTCAGGAATACTGTGTACGATGATTGTTGGAGGCGCCATCATTCCGCCTCTCTATGGATATATGACAGATTTATTTGGGTTTAAAATGGCCCTTCTTTTACTGATCGTTTGTTATGGTTACATTATTTGGTATGGCTATCAGCGGAGTAAAAAAAGTTTTTTGACTTAAAAACTTCAAGCTGTCTAAACCATCCCTTGGTGTTAAATTCAGTTCTCAACTTCAACTAAAAACGTTGAGACTGGGATTCCTTTAGAATTCAGTATAGCGCCACTGCTTGTATCTGTCCACGCATGACGAACATATTTAGGGCGTTTTACTTTTGATGAATACAGATGTAAATAGCAGTCATCGACCACTGCGTTTGCTTGAAAGAAATTGATATTATCTTCCGAAATTTCGATTTGATCTGAAGAAGGATTTTTGAGCTGCAAACTACCGCCATCTTTACAATCGAACAGAATACTGACGATATTTTTTTTGCCGACAACACTCAACGGCTTGGAAGCAAGATGGGTGTTTTTCACACCATAGGTTTGATCTAATGCTAGATCAGACAGGCGTTTTCCCACTTCATTTTTTTTCGCTGGATGAATATTATCAGGGTTTCCAATATCGAGGGTCACAACCATCGCTGTGTTTGCCAATGAAGTAACATGGCGTTGGGCATCTCGGAGAGCTGGAGAAAGTCCATCTCCATAATTATATGGGGCAATTTGCACAAAATAAAAAGGAAAGTCATTGTTCCATTTCGAACGCCATCCTTCGATCATGTTTCTAAACACGATTTTGTATTCATCTTCAAAACCAACGTTTGCCTCACCCTGGTACCATATTGCCCCTTGTATTGAATACGGAATCAAAGGACTAATCATGCCATTGAAAAGTGCTGTTGGTGTCCAAGCTGAAGATTTAAAATAATCTGGCCTAGGGTTGGAAGTAATATACGCTGGACTCAGCACATAAAAGTTGTTTTTATATAACTCTGCAGTAGGCATCACTTTCCAATTTCCCTCAAGTGACAATTCACTCTCACTACTGCTAAGACTAATTGGAGAATAAATCCTGGCATCAACCATGGTGTCGATTAATCGAATAGCGATGGTGTTCACACCCTCTCTGAGTAATCCAGAAGGAATTTCATATTGCTTTTCTTTGAAGCTGTCTTCTCCGACAGTAGCGCCAATGAATTCACCATTGATAAAAGTAAAGTCCATATCATCAACCAAACCAAGTTTAAATTTGTAATCCTTACCAAGCTTATCAATGGTGAATGATTTTCTTATCCAAACAATACCATCAAAATCACTAGCAGTATAGCCACTGAATACATCAGCATAGTTTCCTGGAATTGATAAGTCAAGCCATTGGGTATCGTCAAACTCTTCAGTCGAGAAATGCAGGTCATCAAATGCCAATTTGCTCCACTCTTCAAAAGTGGTTTTTTCAGTTGTCTCTGGAAATGAGTCTAGTGGCTGTAGCCATTTTTCATACTTTTTTTTCTTGTCCTCTGCTGTCTCAATGTTCTTTAAGCTTTCTCTATATGCTGGAACGTTTTGCAAAGCGCTTTGGTCAGCCCATGACTGAACAGGGGTACCACCCCAGCTACTATTGATAATTCCTATAGGAACCTTGAGTTCATCGTATAAATTTTTTGCAAAAAAATAGGCTGTTGCACTAAATTCAGCTGCGTTGATTGGGTTACTCACCTTCCAACTTCCTTGTACTGTGGTTTTGGGAACATGACTAACGGTATGTTTGACTTTAAAAAAGCGAAATGGATATTGATCGGATTGAGCAATTTCGGCAGAGGAATTTTCTATGGGATCTGTAGGCAACCATCCTTTGAGTGGCATACTCATATTACTTTGCCCTGAAGCAAGCCAAACCTCACCCAGTGCAACGTTTTGAATGTTTATACATGAAGTATTGTCGCACACTTCCATTGAAAAAGGACGAGCATAATCAGCTGTTGGCATGACGATATTCCAGCTGCCATCATTATTGGCTACTGACTTGAATTCCCCCCAAGGCACTGCAATTGTTACATCAGCTCCTGCAAAAGACTTTCCCCAAAGCTGCACCTCTGCATTTCTTTGTAACACCATATTGTCCGAAAATAGGCTTGGTAACGACAATGTATTTGTCGATGTTTGACAAGAAGAAAGAACGAAAATAAATAAGGCTACAAATCCAACTTGAATATTGTCAATGATGCGATTACTTAGGTTCATAATTAATTTGAATTTCATCGACAAAGATCCAAGTTTTTCCGTCAAATTGATGACCCATATGCCATTCAGGAACAGGGCCAGCTTTTTTAGCGATTAACTTCACATATTGATATTGTTCATCAGCAGGGGTAAAAGATATTGTATTGATTTTTGGAGAGTCTAATTCCTTATTATTAAAATCCTTGGATCCTACAAATGTGTAGTTTTCTCCATCAGCAGAAACGTAGCACTCGGCGCTGTCTGGAAAGAAAATCCAAGCACTTTGATCACTTAAAAAATTAATCGTAATGTCATGAATTGTTTTGGGTGCAGATAAATTGACGATAGCATTTACATCTACATCATGATATCCTTGCCACGCCCCAGTACGAAAATCTTCTTTACCAATGATCCCATCTGCTAAGGCATCATTCCCGCCTGCAGTGTACTGAAAATGATAGTCTGTAAGTAGAGTGACTTTTACGTCAGGATTTTTTTTGCGAAAGGTGGTTTCTAAGACTGCACTTTTTTGCCCATTGATGTCTGCATAAACTTTTATAATGGTGTTGTCATCAATAGTGAGAGGTTCTGTGTATTTTTTATAATCACCACCTGTGGAATAATAAATATCGGCTTCATCTTGTATGCTTTCAAGTTCGACAGTAGTAGACAAATCAAATGCTAAATCACCTTTTGAAATATATGGAGGTGATGTGATCAAAAACTCATTGATTTCAGTTGAAGGCACAGAAGCATCAGTAGAGCCCCATTCTGCTTTTCGTCTGCTCATACTAAAATCCAGAGTTCCACCATTGACAATATCGTTGTGATTGATATATGAATTTTCTAATTTTATCCCATTGAGTGTGACATCATTTACATAATATGAACGGCGATTATTTTCGGGAGCATTGATTCGTAAAGTATTTCCGTTTTCTAAATTTATGGTTGCCGATTTGACAATTGGAGACCCAATAATATATTCATTTGAGCCTGGCGTTACAGGGTAAAACCCTAGTGCACTAAACACATACCATGCACTCATTTGACCACAATCTTCATTGCCCGAAATCCCATCAGGCTCATTGGAGTAAAGCTCTGTCATAATTTGACGAACCTTCTCTTGTGTTTTATGCGGCTTGTTAACGAAATTATACAAGTATGCCATATGATGGCTTGGTTCATTTCCATGTGCATATTGTCCAATCAAACCAGTGATGTCGGATTGTTTTCGGCCAGATGTTTCTGTGCTTGCTGAAAAAAGATCATCGAGTAATTTTTCATAAGATGCTTTTCCGCCCATAAGAGACATATGTCCTGAAATGTCTTGCGGGGCATAAAAACTATATTGCCAGGAGTTGGCTTCGGTGTAATTAAAATTTACCTCGTAAGGATCAAAAGGCTCAAACCATTTGTTATGAAAACGACCTCTCATAAAATTGGTTGAGGGATCATGAAGGTTTTTATAGTACTGCGCTCGTTGTAAATAATTTTTGTAGTCCTCTTTTTTGTCCAAGGATTTGGCCATGATGGCAATGGTCCAATCATCATAAGCATATTCAAGTGTTTTTGAAACAGACTCTGATTCGGTTTCAACAGGTATAAATCCATATTTTTTATAGCTCTCCAAACCATTATGATTGCGAGTGGCAGAGTGTTTCATTGCTTCAAATGCCTTTTCAACATCATAGTCTCTAATCCCTTTCTGATAGGCATCTGCAATCACAGGAACAGCATGATACCCAATCATCGTATTTGTATAGTTACCAGCCAAATCCCAAATGGGCATGATTCCACCTTCTTCATATTTTTTGATGAACGTTCGGATGAAATGATTTGTTCTGTCTTGATCAATTAGTGTGTAGAGTGGGTGCGTGGCTCTAAAGGTATCCCAAAGCGAAAAAACAGAGTAATAATTGGTCTCCTCGTCTTGATGAATTTTCATATCCATACCCCTATATCGCCCATCAACATCTTGAAAGAGATTTGGTGCGAGCATTGTATGATATAAGGAAGTGTAAAAATTGTATTTATCTTCTTCATCATAAGTCTCCACTACAATTTTATTTAACTGCTGTTCCCAGGTATTTTCAGCAATTTGAAGAACATCTTCAAAGGATTTATCGTCCAACTCATGTTCTCTGTTTTGCAAAGCTCCGCTTTGGTCAACAGCAGAAATCCCAACACGAATTTCAACTTCATTCGATTCTGTTGGGTCAAATATAAAGGCAGCCCTCACTGATTTCCCAGTCAACAAATCATTTTCAAAAACTACATCCTTGTAGGGTCTCGAGAAAACCATATCAAAAAATATACGTTGATCTCTCGCCCAAGCATTTGAAAATCGATAACCCCTCACATTCACCTCATCGATCAAATCGAGACCTGAGTCGATCACCAAATCTCGATGAACTAAATCGAGGATTACAACCTGTTCAGAATCTTGGGGGAATGTATATTGATGAATTCCACTGCGCTCTGAAACGGTTAGGGAGACATCAATTTTTGTATCATCTAGATGTACTGCATAATACCCTGGCGATGCCACCTCATTGTCATGAGAAAATGAAGATCGATATCCTATCTTTCCATCAGCACCATTGTTAAAAACCACATCATTGGTTGGCATCAGCAAGACATCTCCATAATCTAAAATCCCTGTTCCAGAAAGATGTGTGTGAGAGAACCCATAAATATGTTGATCTGTGTAGTGATACCCAGAACAGCCATCCCAGCCATCAAGTCTTGTGTCAGGGCTAAGTTGCATCATTCCAAAAGGCATTGTAGCGCCTGGGTAGGTATGGCCATGACCACCTGTACCAACAAATGGATTTACATATGAAACTAAATCTGTGTTTTCAGGAGTACTATTATTTGTACATGCAGAAAAAAAACTCAAAATGATGAGTGTTACTAGGGTTGTTTGTTTCATAGCACAAAAATAAATTCTGTAAACAAAATAGATCGAATCAAAAGATGCTGCATTTTGACTGCAATTTAAAATATCACTAATTAAATTACGATATTTTGATATTAGTATGTTTAAATTGTAGATTTAATAAAATTAAAAACACTTTTTTGATATAAATAAATCAGTTTGCTATTATTTTCAATATTACTTTACGTTTAAAAATTAATCATTTATATTAAAAAAATGAATATCAACACAAACACCAAAATTGCGATTGCCATAATCGCAGGTCTTTTTTTTATTTTCGGTTTTGTGACCTGGGTCAATGGGGCTTTAATTCCCTTTATGAAGACTATCAATCAACTCACTGAAGCACAGTCTTATCTTGTTGCTTCTGCATCCTATATTTCTTTTGTTGTAATGGCACTTCCTGCCTCATTTCTGTTGCGCAAAGTAGGATATAAAATAGGAATGTCTATAGGACTTTTTATTATGGCAGCAGGAGCTTTGGTTTTTATTCCAGCTGCCGAAGCAAGAACTTACTGGATGTTTTTGACAGGAATTTTTATTCAAGGTACTGGAATGACGATTCTGCAAACTGCTGCAAACCCATACATCACGATTCTTGGCCCCATTGAAAGTGGTGCTCAACGCATTGCCATCATGGGCATTGCCAACAAAGTCGCTGGTGCTTTGGGATCACTCATCTTTGGTGCCATTCTTCTCAAAGGTATCGATGAAGTCAACGCCAAACTCGATAGTGTATCTGCTAGTGAAAAAGCGACATTATTAGATCAAATGGCCGATAGTGTATTTATCCCTTATGTGGTTATGGCTATTGTCCTATTTGTGTTGGGTCTTTTGATGCGTAAAGCACCACTACCTAATGTAGAGGTGGCAATGGAAACCAATTCACAATCAAGTGGAGAGTCACAAAAAACGATATTTCAATATCCACATTTATGGCTTGGGATGCTGACCCTGTTTGTGTATGTTGGTGCTGAAGTCATTGCTGGAGACTCCATTATTGCCTATGGGATTGCTCTTGGCATCTCGGCCTCTACCGCCAAGTTTTTTACCACATTCACACTCATGGCCATGGTAGCAACCTATGCTCTAGGGGTAGTTTTAATCCCAAAGTACATCAGCCAGCAAAAAGCACTACAAATCAGTGCTTTTTTGGGAATCGTTTTTAGTGTTTTAATTTTGACAACGGACGGATTTACATCTGTTTTGTTTGTTGCGGCCTTAGGAATTGCTAACGCATTGGTATGGCCTGCAGTCTGGCCACTTACTCTCAAGGGATTGGGTAAACACACCAAAACGGCATCTGCCCTATTGATTATGGCGATTGCTGGAGGGGCGATTATACCACCTTTATACGGAAGACTAGTAGATCAAGGGAAGGAAGCCCTCATGCAGTCAGGGCTTTCGTCATCTGATGCCTTGGCCACTTCTGCACAAGAAAGCTATTATATTCTTATCCCGTGCTATCTCATCATCTTTGGTTTTGCGGGTTTTGTAAATCGGTTACGTAATTAATTTAATATTTAAATTATGAAAAATACCTATTGGAAGAAAAATATTCGCTACATCAGAATCCTTCTTAGTCTTTGGTTTATTGTCTCATTTGGCTGTGGGATTTTATTTGTAGAGCAGTTAAACACCATTCAAATTGGTGGTTTTAAACTAGGCTTTTGGTTTGCCCAGCAGGGGTCTATTTTTGGCTTTGTTGCCATTATTTTCA